>PLMI01000021.1 GCA_003142435.1 Coxiellaceae bacterium
TAGTTTTGTTAGCGCAAAATAATGAAGGCTATCAAAATTTGATAAAGATTGTGTCAAAATCTTATATAGAAGGGCAAGTCAACGATTTGCCAATGGTTAAAAAGTCATGGCTTAGTGAATACAATAAAGGAATTATCGCCTTATCGGCCGGCGTCTATGGTGATATTGGTGCCGCCATTTTAAGTAATGATAAGAAGCGCGCATCTGGTTTATTGCAAGAGTGGCAAAAAATTTTTCCAAATAGATTTTACATTGAATTACAGCGTACGCAAAAGCTAAAAGAAGAAGAATATATTGAGACTGCTTTGGAACTGGCTGAGCAATTTCATGCGCCAGTTGTGGCAACTAATAATGTTTGTTTTCTTGTCCCCAATGATTTTTATGCGCATGAAGCTAGAGTTTGCATTAATTCCGGTTGTGTTTTAGAGGATGTAAAGCGGCCAAGAAATTACACCGAAAATCAATATCTGCGTTCTGCATCAGAAATGATTGAATTATTTTCTGATATTCCGGAAGCAATTATCAATACCGTAGAAATAGCTAAGAGATGTAATGTAACCATCACTCTTGGCGAAACTTTTTTACCTATATTTCCTCTCCCAAATGACATTTCCATTGAAGAATATTTTGTTACGTCAACTAAAGCGGGTTTAGAAAAAAGATTAAAAGCGATTTTTGACGTTAATTCAGCTGAATTCGCACAGAAAAGAAAAACGTACGACGATCGACTGGATCTTGAGATGGACGTCATAAAAAAAATGGGATTTGCCAGCTATTTTTTGATTGTTGCTGATTTTATCGCCTGGGCAAAAAATAACGGGATTCCAGTGGGGCCCGGTCGTGGATCTGGCGCCGGATCCTTAGTTGCTTATGTATTAGGCATAACAGGACTTGATCCAATTGATCAAGATTTGCTTTTCGAAAGGTTTTTAAACCCCGAAAGGATATCGCTTCCCGATTTTGATGTTGATTTTTGTATGGAAGGACGTGACCGGGTGATTGAATACGTGGTTAATCGCTATGGTAAAGATAAAGTTTCACAAATCATAACTTATGGAACGATGGCAGCAAAAGCTGCGGTAAGAGATGTGGGCCGAGTTCTGGGATTTCCTTACGGGTTTGTCGATAAGATTGCTAAATTAATTCCTTTTGAATTGGGAATTACGCTTGAAAAAGCGCTGCAAGATGAAGACTTATTACGCAAGCGTTATGAGCAGGAACCAGAAGTTAAAAGCATGATCGATCTTGCAATGAAAATTGAGGGCATTACAAGAAATGCCGGCAAACATGCGGGAGGCGTAGTTATTGCACCTTCAGTGTTAACAGATTTTATGCCACTTTACTGTGAAGCTGGTGAATCTAATTTGGTTTCACAATTTGACAAAGATGACGTTGAAGCAATTGGCCTTGTGAAGTTTGACTTTCTTGGATTAAGAACATTAACCATAATCAATTGGGCACTTTTAGCAATTAATGCAAAGAAGGAATTATTGAATGAGGAAAAAGTTGATATCTCAAGAATTCCCTTAGACGACTCTGAAACGTATAAATTGATACAATCTTCAGCAACGACCGCTGTTTTTCAAATTGAGTCTCGAGGCATGAGAGATTTAATTAAACGCTTAAGACCAGATAGGTTTAGCGATCTTGTTGCATTAGTTGCTCTTTATAGGCCTGGACCTTTGCAATCAGGAATGGTCGATGATTTTATCGAGCGCAAACATGGAAAAAATTTTTCTTATTTACATCCTAGTCTTGAAAGCGTTTTGAATCCGACTTACGGTGTCATTATTTACCAAGAACAAGTGATGCAAATAGCGCAGATTCTTGCGGGTTACAGTTTAGGAGGCGCCGATATTTTAAGGCGTGCCATGGGAAAAAAGAAGCCTGAAGAGATGGCAAAACAACGCGCAGTTTTTATGGAAGGGGCCGCTAAGAAAAATATCGACAAACATGTTGCGAGCAATATTTTTGATTTAATGGAAAAATTTGCCGGCTATGGTTTCAATAAATCGCATTCAGCAGCTTACGCCTTGATTGCTTATCAAACTGCGTGGCTAAAGGCTCATTACCCTGCAGAATTTATGGCCGCAGTTTTGTCATCTGATATGGATAACACTGATAAAGTAGTTGTTTTCATCAATGAATGCAAGAACATGAAGCTGGAAATAATTCCGCCAAACATAAATCAGGGAAATTATCAATTTGTGGTTGGGGATGACGGGAAAATAATTTATGGTTTAGGCGCAATAAAAGGAGTCGGTGCTTCTGCAATTGAAAATATAACCGCTATTCGCGGCCAGGGCGGCAAATTTAGAAGTTTGTTTGATTTCTGTAAAAGAGTTGATGGCCGTAAAGTAAACAAAAAAGTTCTAGAAGCATTGGTAAATGCAGGAGCATTTGACGAGCTTAATTTAAAACGAGCGAGGGTCTTTGCATCTTTGCCTTTGGCAATGAGAATGGCCGAACAACATGCGCTAAGCAAAGCGCAAGGACAACTTGATTTATTTGCTGAAGAAGAGGAGGAAAAAGACCAGGAAAGAGAGTACGTGATTGCCGACGATTGGATAGAAGAGGAAAGATTGAGAAATGAAAAAAGCGTCCTGGGATTTTATTTAAGCGGCCATCCAATACATTATTTCAAAAGTGAACTTGAACAAATAGTATCTGCGCCACTAGCAAAGCTTATAAAGCATTCAAATTCATCAGGAAAGAATAAGCAGGTCGTAGTTGCAGGAATAGTTTCTTCAGTAAAAGTGTTAACGACGAAGACAGGCAATAAAATGGCAGTATTAGGCATTGAAGATGAAAATGCAAAAATGGACATCACCATTTTTTCGGAATTATTTGCTCTGCATCGTGAATCTCTGGTAAATGATAAGTTGCTGGTAATTGAAGGAGAGCTCAACTTCGATAATTTTTCCAGTGAAAATAGGGTTCGGGCGACAAAAATTATGACATTTGACGAGGCGCGACAAAGTTATGCAACTGCCATAATTTTAAAATTGAACGCCGATAACATTGCTGAGGAAGATATAGAAAATTTGCAGCAAATTCTCAATCCATTTCGTGGCGGTAATATTGCTGTTTATATTCTTTTTAAAAACAAAATTACTTCTGCTAAGTTATTTTTGGGAAATAAATGGAAGGTTTTTGCTAAAGTCGAGTTGCTTTCTCAGCTACAACAAAAATTTGGTAAAGATGATGTTATTGTGTGGTATTAATTAGGTGATAAAGTTGCCAAAAGATAATTTGGCAAGGCATTCGTTATTTTTACATCGACTGCCTGACCTATTAAATCTATACCTCCTGTAAAAAATGTTGTTCTATTGTTTTCTGTTCTGCTTGAGAGTTGATTTTTATGTTTTGCAAAATGAGTTACGATAACGTTTTGCAAAGATCCGACCATCGATTCACTTATTTCCATCCCGTATTTGTTTATTTGCTCCTGCAGAATTTTAAGGCGCTCTTTTTTGGTCTCTAGATTCACATCATCTTGCATCATTGCGGCTTTGGTAAATGGCCTTGGACTATAAATGAAGCTGAAAGATTTATCGAATTTTAAAGCGTTTATAAGATTCATTGTTTGTGCAAAATCTTCTTCGGTTTCATTTGGAAAGCCTACGATAAAATCAGTAGTAATGCTTATGTTTGGCCTTACTTTACGTAATTTACTTATTTTTTCTTTGTATTCTTCTGTTGTGTATCCGCGGCGCATTGCTGCTAAAATTTTATTTGAACCACTTTGTACGGGAAGATGTAAGTGATTTACTAATTTACGTTCACTTGCAAAAACCTCAATAAGATCTTCAGAAAAGGCGGAAGGATGAGAGGTTGTAAAGCGAATGCGCAAAATATTATCTATTTTAGCAATTCTTGCAATCAGATCTGTAAGGTTTGTTAATTTGCCATTTTGATCCTTCGCTAAATAATCGTTTACATTTTGTCCTAATAAATTTATTTCTTTAACGTTTTGTGCAGCAAGAATTTCAACTTCTTTTATCACGTCTTCAAAGGGCCTGCTGATTTCCCGTCCTCTCGTATAAGGAACAATACAATAACTGCAAAACTTATTGCAGCCTTCCATTATCGATACAAATGCAATTGGACCTTTGGCGTGTGGTTTGAGAAAATAAGCAAATTTTTCTAGCGCTGATTTTGCCGAGGATACGTCAATAATTTTGCTGATTCTTTTTAATGAGGCATCGTAAAATTTCGGTAAATGATGTAAAGTTTGCGGCCCAAATACAATATCAACGCAAGGAGCGCGTTTTGTTATTTTTTCTTTTTCCTGGACAGCAACACAACCGCCAACGCCAATAACTAAAAAGGGATTTTTAGCTTTTAGTTTACGAAAGCGGCCTAAATCAGAAAACAATTTTTCTTCTGCTTTTTCGCGAATAGAACAGGTGTTCAACAAAATCAAATTTGCTTCGTTGGCATCATCAGTTTCCAAAAATCCATGAGATGATTTCAGAAGCGCAACTATTTTGGCGCTATCATATTCATTCATTTGGCAGCCATAAGTTTTAATGTGTAGCTTTTTCATACTGCGTCATCAATCATTTTTAAATAATGAATAAATTTGTTTCAACCATAAAAACGCTGAAAGCGTTATATAGTTATAGCCCAGGGTAAGATCGCGTTTTTCGCGATCGTAACCCTGGGGGAGAGTTGGCAACTGCCTAATTTTAACGAAGGACGATGGTGAAAATGCTACCAAACTCGAGAACAGTGAATGCAACAACAACCCGCCTTCGCTAAAGCTGCGGCGGGTTAGTCGCCTTACGGCGACTAAAACATGCAATAAAAAATACCAATAAAATCAAATACTTACAAAAAATACATATTTTATTCGTTGATATATTTGTAAACGACTCGTTGTGTTAATTGGCAAAACAATTCATAAGGAATCGTATTTGAAAGTAGTGCTGTATTTTCTACAGGTAACCCTTTTCCCCAAAAGGTAATAATATCACCAACTTTAACGTTTGGGACATTGCGAAGATCAATGTTTAACATATCCATTGAAATTCTTCCTATAAGTGTTGTCGCTTTACCATTGATTAAAACGGGAATATTTGGGGTTATTGAAGATCTCGGGTAACCGTCGCCGTAACCGGTATTGACAATTCCTGCGCACATTTCACATGGCGCTTTCCAGGTACTTCCATAACCAACAGTTTCACTTGTTGCTAAACGTTGAATTGCAATAAGAGTAGCTTCTAATGCCATGACTGGTTCAAAACCGTATTCATATATTGTTTTGCCAGAGAAGGGTGAAACGCCATACAAAGCGATTCCAGGTCTTATCCAATCGGCGTGAGCTTCTTTGTGAGTTAATATCGTTGCTGAGTTGGCAATAGATTTTTCGCCTGTAAAATTTGCTGTTATCTTTTCAAATAGCTTTATTTGCTGAGCTGTTTTAGATTTTTCAGGCGTATCTGCGTCTGACATGTGTGTCATTATTCGAAGCAGTTTGGCTATTTGGTTATTTTGCATCAGCCTTTGGTACGCATCGTTGGCTAGATTTTCCTGAAAACCAAGCCTATGCATTCCAGTATCAATTTTAAGCCAAATTTTGAGTTGTTGCGTAAGTTTTGCTTTCTCTAAAAAAACTAATTGTTCTTCATTATGTACTACAGTTTCAAATTTATATTTATCGATAATTTGTAATTCGTCGATATTGATAAAACCTTGCATTAGAACGATTGGGTTTTTAATACCTGCTTCGTGTAAAGTCAACGCTTCAGAAATACACGCCACGCCAAATGCATCAGCTTTATCTTCCAAAGTTTTCGCAACTTTTATAGCGCCATGGCCATAAGCATTACTTTTTATCATTGCCAAAACTTTACTTTTAGGCGCTATTTTTTTTATGACGCTTAAATTATTTCTTAAAGCATTCAAATCTATAATTGCTGTAGTGCCGTGAGTGTTCATGTTTGTTTATTGTTTATCGTTGAGGGTAAATTGTTGAGCAAGATAATTTTCAAACTTTGTATATTGGCCCAGGAAGGTCAAACTAATTTTGCCTATCGGCCCATTTCTGTGTTTAGCTATAATTATTTCGGCAATGCCTTTATTTGTGGTATTTTCGTTATATACTTCATCACGGTACACAAAAAGGATTACGTCAGCATCTTGCTCGATTGCGCCGGATTCTCGTAAATCTGACATCAATGGGCGTTTATCTTGGCGCTGCTCCAGACCTCGGTTCAACTGTGATAAAGCAATAACCGGAACGTTCATTTCTTTTGCCAGTGACTTCATTGAGCGCGAAATTTCAGATATTTCTGCAACTCTGTTTTCTGCTCTAATTCCAGGTATTTGCATTAGCTGCAGGTAATCAACAATTATTAATCCCAGTTCGCCTTTTGATTTTGCAAGCCTTCGTGCCCGCGCGCGCAATTCTGCAGGGCTCAAAGAAGGAGTGTCGTCTATAAATAAAGGAGTTTCTGAAAGAAAATCTATTGCCTGGTTTAGTCTTGGCCAATCGTCGTCAGTAAGTTTGCCGGTACGAACTTTTTTTTGGTCAATGCGCCCTAATGATGAAATCATGCGCATAGCAAGGGATTCATTGGGCATTTCAAGGCTGAAAACCAAAACGGGCTTAGTGTTTTTAATTGATACGTTTTCAGCAATATTCATTGCAAAGCTAGTTTTGCCCATTGAAGGGCGACCGGCAATAATAGTTAATTCTCCTTTGTGAAGGCCGGAGGTAATTTCATCTAAGTCAAGAAATCCTGTTGCAATGCCGGTTACTGTTTTGTCGGAATGGTAGAGGTCATCTATTTTGTCAGAAGCTTGCGCTAAAATTGCGCTTATATCCACTGGTCCTTGGCCGCGAGATCGCTGCTCTGCAATTGTAAAAATTTCCCTTTCTGCGCTGTCAACAATTTCCTTTATTTCACGGCCATCCGGATTAAAAGCTAAATTGGCAATATTGCCCGCAGATTCAATTAATTTACGCCTTATTGAACGTTCTCTGACGATTTCCGCATACGCTGCGATGTTTGAGGCTGTTGGCGTATTTCTAGTGAGTTCAAATAAATAAACTTCACCGCCAATGCTGTTTATTTTATTTTGATTTTTCAGCTCATCTGAAACTGTAATAACGTCAAACGGCTGGTTGCGCCTGCTTAAATTTTGTAGGGTTTTGAAAATTATTTGATGCTCTGTTCTGTGAAAGTCACTTTCTGATAAGAGTTCAGAAACTTTATCCCAGGCGTTATTGTCGAGCATGAGTCCGCCAATTACAGATTGTTCTGCTTCAATGGAGTGAGGCAATACCTTTACGGATTGTATCGCGTTATCAGTAGAAGATGGCGATTGTGCCGGCATAAAGATTTATTCATTTACAACTGGAACTACCTTAACTTTGATGGAGGAGTTTACATCAGTATGTAACAGAAGATTAATGTCATATTCACCAATTTGGCGAATAGCACCTTGTGGCAAGCTGATTTCGCTTTTGACAACCTCTACTCCTGCTTTTGTAATAGTTGTAGCAATATCTCTAGTGCTGACTGAGCCAAATAATTTTCCTTCCTCACCTGCTTTTGCGTAAATGGTGACGCCTCCTAATTTTTCAATAGCCTCTTTCCTAAGAAAAGCTTTATTTAGCATTTCTTTTTCTTTTAACTCTAATTGTTCGCGTTGCTTTTCAATTTGCTCGATGTTTTCCTTCGTGGCTCTTTTGGCTTTGCCTTTTGGGATTAGGTAATTACGTGCATATCCTGGTTTGACGGAAACGATTTCGCCAATTCCGCCTAAATTTCTTGTTTTTTCTTGAAGTATTACGTTCATTTTAATAACCTCTGTAATTTAATCTTTTTCTTTAGGAAATAAGTAACAAACTTAGTGTTTATCTGTATCGGGCAATAGTGCCAAATATCTCGCTATTTTAATAGCATTGGAAAGTTGCCTTTGCCTTTTCACGGGAACTCCTGTAATTCTGCTTGGAATCATCCCGCCGCTTTCCATTATGTATGTTTTTAATAAGCCAAGGTCTTTGTAGTCAATTTCTTTTACTATTGCCTTAAAAGTTTTGAAGGTCTTTTTTTGTCTTTTAAATTGTGTGTTCATCATATTGAAAATCCTCTATTGAAAAATTATTCAGTTACAGTTTCAGTGGCGCTAGTACTTTGTTTTGCTGCTTGCGGTGGTGGCTGCTCAACGTCTCTTGATTCTGTTTTAGCCTTTAACATCGGAGAAACTTCAGTTATTGCTTTATTTTTGCGCAATATAAGAGAGCGGATGATAGCATCATTGAAACGCAGGTTTGTTCTTAGCTCTGAAAGGGCAATATTTGAACACTCAATGTTTAAAAGAACATAGTGTGCTTTGTGGATTTTGTTTATTGGATAAGCCAATTGGCGACGGCCCCAATCTTCAAAGCGATGAATTTTACCGCCGTTGTTGTCAATAAAGTTGCGGTATCGCTGTACCATCGAAGTCACTTGTTCACTTTGATCAGGATGGATTAGTAATACTATTTCGTAATGTCTCATTTATATTTCCTCTTTTCGGTTTAAATAAGCCTTCTTAAAAAGATTTTTTAAATAAGGCAAAGAGAGTTATGTATTGATAAAACGTTCATTTTAAATCAAAATGTGAGAATAATCAAATATACCGCCACCAAAGCACAGTAAACGCACCTAAATTTGCACAAATAAAAAGGGATCTGCACATACTTTTAGGATATATCAGACGACCTGGTATTCAAATACTTTTTAATAAATGATATTTGCGTTCGAGTGATCGCAATCTATTAACTAAAAATCAAAATTTGATCTCTGGCAAATTAGAAGGTGGTATAATACGTGCTTTAATCTGGTGATATTCATCTGCTGAAATACCTAAAAAATTACAATAAAAGAAATTATCTAATACTTGCCATCTACCTGCCCCCGTAACAATTATTGCTTTTTTTTCTGGATTGCATGTATGATTTATCCCGGATTGTATCTCGTAAAATTCTGTATGCAAGTTAGGCTGTTCTAATGCTTGAATAATCCTTAGCATACGATCATAGAGTCTTTGAGTATCAGCTATAAAAATGAGGGAATCCGAAGTTTCGTTTATTTTGTTAGGCATTTTTTGCCCCGGTTTATCGAGTCTACCAAATAGTACTAACAACATATCATTAAGCATGACCAATGGTCCTCATAATTGCTATCAATCCTAATTATATTACAATATATGATCGTGCGCAAAATTTAATAAAATTATAAGCTTGATTTTGCTACAATAACAACCAAACTAAGGGAAAAGATCAGAAGTTGGAGTAATATCACTCGTGGTTGTAGAGCGCAGTGCTTGTGCCGTGTATATGATTCTCCACATAAAAGACGGCCTTGAAAGATCGAAAGGATTGTCAGGCATCGAAGGGTTTATTTTTACTGCCGTCTCTTCATCAACATAAATTGCTTCCATTCGGGCCCTATATTCCTCTTGGCCTATAAGCGTTTCATCCCAATAGCACACCCTGGATAAAGCCTTGGATATCTTTCTTTGATCACAGCGAAAAGAGGAATAATCAAGCCCCTGAATTTTTTTACATGCCTCAGGAATTTCGCTTAGTACAGGTACGGGAATCCCCATTGCATGCAAACCAGTATCTATTTCCCGAAGAATTTTACACCAATCCTTTTTGGGATGTTCATAAAGATAAAATGTAAACTCTTTATGTTTAAACCAAACTAAAACATCGTCAAAAGGAGGCAAATGTCCATGGAAATTTGGGTTTCTCTTTAGGCGCTCACATATATATGGATATGCTTTTTTAACACTCTCTAAGGTATAAAATTTCACTTCCTGAATTATTTCTCTTCTCGCGATTAAACAAATAACAGCTGCTACTTTATATACTTGTTCAAGTGGCACTGTTATATGCGATTTCCAACCAACTAACCTCCGTTCGTCTTTAGCATCAGCAAATCGTGAGCGCCCGTAAGACAAATACCCATCTCTATTATCGTTTATGGCATAGTCGAGCTCATCATTGTAGCTATTCGATAAGTCACCAAGGTATTGTCTTAGCTCTTCGTCATTCGTAGGAGTTCCAGAAACATTGGCGCCACTTCTTTGTTCGTTGCAATATAGTACAACCATATCAGCCTTAATTAAATCGGATCTACATTTATATAAAAAAATACAAAAAATCGCCTTAAAATCGAACAATTGTTTTAAATCTGCTATCCACTTGTGTCATCACATTTCCATTTAATGCCTAATTAATGCCTAAGTGGTAATAGTCAATTTAATATAACATATGTATTAGATTTATTCAGAATCTGATTCCAATAATGCGACATTACTCTTTTTTAACATCAAACCCTGCCGGTCGCAATCCACTACAATTTTATTTCCAGGAAGGAATTTATTAGCAAGAACATCAAAAAAGCTTACATTGCCCATGATGAAAATAAAGAATGTATTTTTATACGTCATTTTAGTATAATTAGACGGTATTTTTTTTAGCTACTTATTGGTAAGAAACAACCAGTTTGAGTCGATATTAGCTAATGGTTTTAAAAAGGATTTTCCAAGATATTAACTTAAGATAACTTATTAAAAACAATGGCAAAAAAACCAAAAAAAGTTGCAAAGCAGCCTAAGAAAAAACTAAATAAAAAAAAAGTGACTACAAATGAGTCAAAAGGTAAAGTCACCAAAGCAAAAAAAAGCTTTGTGACTCCGCTAAAAAAAAGGACAGAAGAAGTAATGAAGGCTCCTACTAAAGAAGAGGCGGTTGAGGAAGTTAGTGAGGAAAAGGAATTAGAAGAAGATTTAAGTGGCGTTGACGTCAATGATCTTTTAAGCTCAGAAGAGGAAGAGCCTGCCTCTTCTGAGAAGTCTCCTGAAGCCGAGGAGGAAAAATCAGAAGAAATTCCCGAAAAAGAAGAAAAGGCTCGAGAATATCGCGAAGAAATTAATCCAACGCAACTGTATCTGAATGAGATTGGCGCTGCATCTTTACTTTCGGCAAAAGACGAGGTTCGTTTAGCTATCAAAATTGAAAGGGGTGATAAAAAAGCTAAAGAGCTAATGATAGAAAGCAACTTACGTCTTGTTGTTAAAATCGCAAAAAATTACTTGAGGTCTGGTCTTGATTTGGCTGATCTTATTGAAGAAGGGAATTTAGGTTTAATGCATGCGGTTGATAAATTTGACCACCGCATGGGGTTTCGTTTTTCTACTTATGCCACTTGGTGGATTCGCCAAACCATTGAGCGCGCTATCATGAATCAAGCTCGTACTGTAAGATTGCCAATTTATATAATTCGCGAGTTAAGCCTTTATAGACGCAAGGCAATGGAGTTGGCAAAAGAATTAGATCGTGAACCGACATCAGCTGAGATCGCGAAGGAATTTGACCAGCCTGTGCTTAAAGTTCAAAGAATATTGGATTTAAGCAAAAATACTAACACTATATCCATAGACGCTCCAATATCTCCCGATGAAGAAGAAGGTGCATCATTTGTTGAAAACCTCGAAGATGAATACCAAAACAATCCATTGGATCTTTTACAGAACGAAAACACTTCGGAATTGTTGTCGAAATGGTTAAATGCTCTTAACAAGCAGCAAAAAGAAGTTTTAGCAAGGCGATTTGGTCTTGAAGGGTATGAAAGTGCAACATTGGAAGAGGTAGCTGAAATCATGGGAATGAGTCGAGAGAAAGTCCGGCAAATTCAGGAAAAATCGCTACGAAAATTGCGTGATTTGGCACGTTTTATAGGGGTAACACCAAAGGAAATTATTGAAGAATAGGTTGACATTTCTGCTGATAATCATGGCGTAATTCATCATAATCCAGAGGATGATAATTTTTTTATACGCAGAGTTTTTTAAATTTTAAATATAACAACTATGTCGAAAGCAATTGCAATAATCGGGGCTCAGTGGGGCGATGAAGGTAAGGGAAAAATAACGGACTTGTTAGGTGAACAGGCGAAAGTTGTTGTTAGATTTCAAGGCGGACATAATGCGGGGCATACCGTAATTGCAAATGACAAAAAAATAATTCTCCATGTTGTTCCATCGGGCATTATGAGAGCAGGTGTTGTTAACGTAATTGGAAATGGCGTAACCTTATCTCTTCCATCTTTAGTAAAAGAAATTACAATGTTAGCCGAGCAGGGAATTTCTACGGATAACAGACTCAAAATAAGCGACTCTTGCAACTTGCTTATTCCCTCACATCAAGCCTTAGATCAAGCCAGAGAAAACTTAAGCTCAGTGAAAGCAATTGGCACAACGAAACGAGGCATTGGGCCGTCTTATGAAGATAAAGCTGCTCGTCGGGCTTTGCGGCTTTCTGATTTATTTCATGAGACAACTNNTTATAAAGCGCAAACTTTAAATTATGACGAAATATTTGCAGAACTTTCTTCTGCTTTTAAAATTGTTAAGCCTATGGTTGTAGATGTTGTTGGCTTGCTGGGACAGTACTTAAAACAAGGAAAAAATATACTGTTCGAAGGAGCGCAGGGAACTTATCTTGACATCGATCATGGGACTTATCCTTATGTTACTTCCTCTAATACAATCGCTGGAGCTGTTTGTACTGGCTGTGGTTTTGGGCCGCTTTATTTGGATAGTATTTTAGGCATTGTCAAAGCATATGCCACAAGGGTTGGACAAGGCCCATTTCCAACTGAACTATTCGATAAAACTGGTGAATATTTACGTGGCGAAGGGCAGGAATTTGGTGCAACTACCGGCAGGTCTCGACGCTGTGGATGGTTAGACCTTGTTATGCTGAAGCGCGCAGTACAGCTTAATAGTTTTAGTGATTTGTGCCTCACTAAACTGGATGTATTAGATGGCGTAGAAAAAATTTACTTGTGTGTTGCTTATCGCCTAAATGGAAAAGTTATTTACGAAGTTCCAAGTAATGTAGAAGATTTTAATAATTGTGAGCCAGTTTATGAGGAGCTGAGTGGCTGGCTAAAACCAACCAAAAGGATAAGAGATTTTGACAAGCTGCCTGAAAATGCAGTGAATTATATAAAACGCATTGCAGAATTTTGTAGTACTCCTGTTTCAATGATTTCGACAGGTGAAGATCGCGATGATATTATTTTTATAAATTATCCATTCAATTAATTTTATTAATTATGATTACTCTAGAAAAAATTATCTCAGCCTCTAAAGGCAAAATACCAAAAAAACAAATTGAATTGGCAACAGTTTTCGTCGAACAATTTTATGAGGATGCAAACTGGAGTGATTTTACTGCTTTAAGCGCTGATGAACTTGCTAGCAGGTCATTATCTCTTTGGGAACTATGTTCTCAAAGAGAGTCAAGGGAAAGAAAAATAGAAGTTTTCAACCCAACTTTAAAAGTTCACGGCTGGGAATGCGCTTATACTTTGATTGAATTAGTTCAAGATGATATGCCGTTTATAGTCGATTCTCTGCAAATGGAAATAAATCGCCTCGGGTATAACATTCATGCCATTATACATTTAGGGGGAATAAAAACTGAGCGAAATAATAGAGGCGAAATAACTAAAATTGTTCCCATAAAATCACCGAAAACCGCTTCTTTTATCGAGGCACCAATATATATAGAAATTGATAGGCAATTAGATGAGAGAGTACTTCAAAATATCAAAGCCAATTTAATTCGCATATTAAGCGATGTTGCAAATGCAGTGGGCGATTACGAGAAAATGAGGCAAAAAGTTAGTGATATTACTTCTGAACTCGAGCAAAGCAAAGGCATTTTAGATGTTTCAGAAGTAAATGAAACCCAAGAATTTTTAAAATGGCTGGTGAGCAATAATTTCGTTTTTTTAGGTTTCAGGTCTTATGATTATGCAAGGAAAAATGGGAAAGGTGGCTTAGCTTTAATTTCCGGTTCTAGTTACGGAGTATTAAAAGACGAAGCAAAAAGTAGAAATTTTATCCCCCTAGACGAACTCCCGGAAGAATCGCACAAAGCGATTTTTTCGAAAAATCCAATTGTATTATCAAAAACGGATACGATAAGCACAGTTCATAGATCTCTCTATATCGACTCAGTAATTATAAAACGTTTTAACGATAAAGGGGAAATTGTTGGAGCGCATCGANNTATTCAACTGTTGTTTCTGGAAGCAGTATACGCAATATACCAATAATTAGGAAAAAATTGGATGTTATTTTATCTCGATTTTCATTTCCTCGAAATGGATATGCTTCAAGGTCATTAGTGACAATAATGGAAAATTTACCGCGAGATGATTGTTTCCAGGCAGACGTTGAAGAATTGTATGACATGGTAACAGGAATATTTCAGTTACATGAAAGACGTTTGACGAAACTATTTTTACGCAGGGACATTTATAACCGGTATGTTTCTTGTTTGGTCTATATGCCAAGGGAGAATTTTAACACTGAAATTAGAATGAGCATTCAAGAGGTTTTACTTAACGCTTTTGGCGGAACATCTGCCACTTTCAATATTCTCTTTTCTGATTCAGTTCTTTGCCGGCTACATATTGTTGTAAAGATCGACCCAACAAAACCATTTAAAATCGACATTAACAAAATTGAGAAAAAAATTGTCGCAATAAGTTCTTCTTGGTTGGATGGCCTAAGGGAGCAGATTTTAAATGTTTTCGGTGAAGTAAATTCTAAAACAATTACTGATAAATATGCAAAAGCTTTTCCTTCAAGTTTTCGAGAAAGATTTACACCTGAAGAGGCTATTCTTGATATAAAAAAAATAGAACGGCTGTCGGTTAGCAATAATTTAGAAATAAGTTTTTATAATTTAAAAGACAAACAAGATAAAGCAATTGGCTTAAAATTGTTTCAGCTTGAACAGCCGATTTCTCTTTCTGATACTTTACCGATATTAGAAAATTTTGGTTTCAAAGTAGTAAGCGAAGAATCATATGAAGTTAAACTAAGCAATTTATCCCAAAGCCTTAATTCAAAAACTTCTATTTGGGTAAGTGATTTTTCTATTGCATTTTATCATGACTCGAATTTGAAAATAGCTGAAATAGAAAAAACCTTTCATGAAGCTTTTAGTGAAATTTGGAAGGGAAATGCTGAAAATGACAATTTTAATAAATTACTTTTAAAAGCAGATTTAACCTGGCGGGAAATTTCTGTTTTGCGTGCTTATGCTAAGTATTTACGGCAAATAAGTTTTCCGTTCTCATCACAATACATTGGAGAAGCATTAGCAAATAATCATCAAATTGCAAAATCAATTTTTCAGTTTTTCGATGCGTATTTTGATCCGAAGAAAGCAAGAAAAAATCAAGCCATAATAAAAGACTTAATGGCGCAAATTAAAGGAAAGCTTGAAGGAGTATCAAGCATAGATGAAGAGCGTGTTTTAGGCAAATTCCTGTCTTTGATTGAAGCTACGGTCCGTACTAACTACTACCAAAACGAATTATATATATCTTTTAAGTTCTCTTGTAAAAACATCCCTGAATTGCCATTACCACAGCCTTTATTTGAAATTTTTGTTTATTCGCCAAGGTTTGAAGCTACTCATATGCGAATGGCTAAGGTAGCACGCGGTGGAATTCGCTGGTCTGATAGAAAAGAAGATTTTCGAACGGAAATTTTATTGTTGATGAAAGCGCAACAGGTAAAGAACGTTGTCATAGTGCCGTATGGAGCTAAAGGCGGATTTGTACTAAAAAAACTGCCTCCTGAAAGTAGCCGGGAGGCGATTTTATCAGAAGGTGTTTATTGTTATAAGTGCTTTATCAATGCGCTTTTGGATCTTACGGATAATATTTCTGATGGCAAAATAATTCCACCCAAAAATGTTGTGCGTTACGATGATGATGATCCATATCTTGTCGTTGCCGCAGATAAAGGAACTGCTACGTTTTCGGATACAGCAAATGCTATTTCCAAAGAGTACAATTTTTGGTTGGGAGATGCTTTTGCTTCTGGCGGTTCTTTGGGATATGACCACAAGAAAATGGGAATTACTGCAAAGGGAGCCTGGGAATCAGTAAAATATAATTTTTATGAACTTGGTATAAATACGCAAACAACAGATTTTACTGTGATTGGTATTGGTGATATGAGCGGTGATGTTTTTGGCAATGGAATGCTGCTTTCAGAACATATTAAGCTTGTCGGCGCTTTTAATCATTCTCATATATTTTTAGATCCTAATCCAGATCCCGATAAGAGCTTTAAAGAGCGTTATCGATTGTTCAATTTACCACAATCAACATGGGAAGACTATGATAAAACTATTATCTCTGTAGGCGGTGGAGTATATAAACGTTCGGTAAAAAGCATCAAGCTGTCAAATGAAATAAAGACTATTTTGGACATAAAAAATGACAGCATTTCTCCTCATGAACTCATTAAAGCATTATTGAGAGCACCTGTTGATTTGATTTGGAATGGCGGAATAGGAACTTATGTCAAAGCAAGCGCTGAAATAAATGATAGCGTTGGTGATCGCACTAACGATGTTTTGCGCGTTAATGCCAATGAACTGCGATGTAAAGTTGTAGCTGAAGGCGGCAACCTTGGATTAACTCAACTTGCAAGAGTTGAGTATGCTTTATCCGGTGGCGTAATTAACACGGATTTTATCGATAATTCAGGCGGAGTTGATTGCTCTGACCATGAGGTTAACATAAAAATTTTGTTGAATTCTATTGTTGCCAAAGGCAATTTACATACAAAAGAAAGAAATACGCTGCTTGCAAAAATGACAAATGATATAAGTGACCTTGTTTTACAGAACAACCACAAGCAAGTGAGGGCTATAAGCCTGATTTCATCAGATTCTGCTGCTAAAATCGATGTCTTTAGTGAGTATATCTATCATCGGGAACAGGCACTGCAAATAAACAGGGTATTGGAATTTTTGCCTAACAATAAAGAATTTTTAGAAAGGAAGGCAAAGGGGCAGGGGCTGACGCGTCCAGAAATTGCAGTTCTCTTGGCCTATAGCAAATTAATTTTAAAAGAGGAATTGTTGAGCACTGATTTGCCCGATCTTCCCTTTTTCCATAAATATTTAATTAAAGAATTTCCAATTAGCCTCGTAAAAAAATATGATTCTTATTTGAATTCCCATCGGTTGCGCCGCGACATAATATGTACGCAACTTAGCAATGATTTTGTGACGAAAATGGGGATTACTTTTACTTATGAAATCTACCAGCAATTTGGAGTTTCTAGTGTAGAAGTAGTAAAGGCTTTTGTGATAGTAAATGAATTATTTGATTTTCAGAGCATATTTTCTGAAATTGATAAATTAGAGCCTATGTTGGCACCGGATGTGTACAAACAAATTATTTTTGCAGTACATGCTTTAATGAGCAAATCAATTAAATGGCTTTTAAACAATTTCAAGAATGCGCTTGAGGTAGAGAATTTTATTAATATGTTTAAAGCAAAGCTTGCGGTGATTCATAAAAATATTAATAATATATTAGCCAGTAGTGTTCCAGCTATATCTTATAGCAAGCTTTTTGAAAAAATAAAAATTAACGTCCCGGACAGATTGATTGACATATTGGCTGAAAGGCAATTTATGCTGCTTTCATTAAATATTGTTAAAATTTCAATAAGTTGTGCTGATATTGATATTTTGGACATAGCTAATGTTTATGTTGCCCTGAAAAATGAATTGGAAACGTTTTGGCTGCAGGAAAAGATAAATTCCCTTCCAATAAGCAGTAACTGGCACAAAATAGCACGTTCTTTAATTAAAAATGATTTGGAATGGCTTGAGCGTGCTTTGTGTGTGAAACTATTGAAAAATCTTAAGAAAAAATCAAATGTTACTGCTATACTTAATACCTGGTTAAGTAAGAATGGTGAATTTTGCCAACGCTGGAAGTCAATGATTTCTGAGATTAGACAGGCAGAACTAGTAGAGTTTGATATTATTTACATAATAATTCGCGAATTATTTAACGTTTTAGATTTAAATTGACCCCAGGGTTACGCTCGCGAGAAACGCTTGCTTATCTTGGGCTATGATTATTATGCTGTTTCGCAGCTAGTTGATTTTTTAGTACTGTTAAAAAAATTGAATGAAGAAGGGCAATGCTATGAAAGTTACAAAGAACATTCCATCTGATTTTCCTTATGAATCTAGATTCATAAACATAAATAATCAAAAAATACATTACATTGATTGTGGAGATCAAAAAAAGGATCCAATCATTTTTTTGCACGGAATTCCTGTGCATAGCTATATTTGGCGAAACATAATCTCTGTTTTGCATAAGAATGCCCGCTGTATAGCTTTAGATTTTGTTGGCATGGGTAAATCAGACAAACCGGACATTGATTACACTTTTTCTCTTCATACAGATTATCTTACTAAATTTATTAAGAGTTTGAAATTACGCGATGTCACTTTAGTAATGCATGGTTTTGGCGGCGTCGTGGGTTTTTCTTACGCCATGGAAAATGAGAGAAATGTAAAGGCATTGGCTTTTTATGAAGCTTATTTGCGTCCCATGAATGAGAAAAGTAAATTAGCAGTGCCTGCTCAGCAATTATTCACATCTCTGTTACAAAATCCGGAGCAAAGCCACAAAGCAGTTGTACAAAATAATTTTCTTGTAAAGAAAATTCTTGCTCATGGATTGGCAAGGCCTATAACGGCAGAAGAACTCGCGAATTATGAAGCTCCATTGCAAAGCAAGGAGCATAGAGAAATTCTTTGGAAAAATGTACAGAACTTTAATAAGTCCACAAATAGTTTAGTTGAGGAACAAGCTAAATATTTAAAAACAACAAATAAGCCAAAACTCCTATTATATAACGTTCCGGGTTTTGTAATTTCGATGGAAACTATTAGATGGTGCCAAAATAACTTTCCAAACTTGGCTGTTGCAGAACTTGGCGAAGGATATAATTTTGGTCAGGAAACTGATCCGAAAAGTTTTGCTAAAGCGCTGCAAGAGTGGTACAAAAGAATAAAATAGTAACACCTCTTGTTTCCCGTGGAAACGTTNNACTCTTCAAAATGCTCACATACGCAACTGTATGCTGCGCTTTTTCATCATTTTTTGACAAAAAATCATCTCAAAATAGAACGTTTTTGATACCGCCAGCATATGGGGTGAGTTATTAGATAAAATAAAAGTACCAGCAATTGAATAAAATCTAGGAAATCTCCAAAATTAATTCTTTTACAAATTCAATTTTTTTGTTTGCCTCGTTGTTAAATCCTTTAAACTCCAATTTATTTGACCCTTTTATTTTGTAAAGACCAGGATGTTTTTGTACTAGTTTTATGATTTTATTTGGGTCTATATGAGGATTTTTGACAAATTCTATTGTTCCGGTAGTTTTGCTGGCATTTATTTTACGGACGCCAATTTTTTCTGCGAGAAGTTTTAATTCTGTAACTTTAAATAAATTTTTTACAGCTTCTGGTAACAACCCAAAGCGATCAATTAATTCTTCCTGCAATTCAGATAAAGTTTCTTTACTTTTTGCATTCGCCATTCTCTTGTAAAAAGTTAACCTCGCGTTGACATCATTTAAATACTTATCGGGAATTAGCGCAGGAATCTGTAAATCAATTTCCGTAATGTTAAATGACTGCACATCTAAGTCAGGTGCAATTCCATTTTTCAAGGCTTTTATAGCTTTGTCTAAATATTCCATGTATAAACTAAATCCTATGCTTTCAATTTGTCCGCTTTGTTCTTCGCCTAAGAACTCACCAGCTCCGCGGATTTCCAAATCATAAGTAGCAAGGCTAAATCCTGCACCTAAATGCTCCATTGATGTTATAGCTTCTAAACGCTTTTTCGCATCTACAGTTAGTGATTTTTTAGATTTTATTAAAAGATAAGAATAAGCTTGGTGATGTGATCTGCCAACCCGGCCGCGCAATTGATGCAGCTGCGCAAGTCCAAAACGATCAGCATTGTCTATGATTATAGTATTCGCAGTAGGAATATCAATTCCAGATTCTATAATGGTTGTGCAAACCAGAACGTTATAGCGAAGATGATAAAAATCGCTCATTATGCGCTCAAGTTGATGTTCGCGCATTTGTCCGTGGGCTATTGCGACCTTCAATGTTGGTATTAATTTCTGCAGCTCATTAGCAACCTTTTCAATCGTGGTGACAAAATTGTGTAAAAAATACACTTGGCCGCCGCGCAAAACTTCCCGCAGTATTGCTTCACGAATTAGATTTTCATCTCGCTCATGCACAAATGTTTTTATTGATAATCGGCGCAGGGGAGGCGTAGAAATAATTGAAAAATCACGAATACCCGAAAAAGCCATGTTTAATGTTCTTGGAATAGGTGTAGCTGTCAAAGTTAAAACATCAACATTAGGGCGCAGTTGTTTAAGTTTTTCTTTTTGTTTGACACCAAAACGATGCTCCTCATCAATTATTATAAGGCCTAAATCTTTAAACCTAACGCTTGGCTGTAACAGTTTATGAGTGCCGATGATAATATCGATTTTCCCATTTTCTAATTTGTCTAAAATATTTTTTTGGTCTTTGCTGCTTCTAAAACGTGATATCAAATCTATTGTTATGGGAAAATCAGCAAAACGATCCTTAAAGTTGTCGTAATGTTGTTGTGCCAAAATAGTAGTCGGCGTGAGAATTACCACTTGTTTGCCTTCATGAGCTGCTAGAAAAGCTGCTCTCATGGCAACTTCAGTTTTGCCAAAACCAACATCACCGCAAATCAGTCTATCCATGTGTTTCGTAGACGTCATGTCGATGATGACATCATCGATAGCTCGTTTTTGATCAGGGGTTTCCTCAAAGGGGAAACTATTGGCAAATTTTTGGTACTCACTATCTGGATTAGAAAACTTATATCCATAGCTTGCAAGTCGTTTTGCATAAAGATCTAAGAGTTCTGCTGCTATGTCTTTGATTTTTTCTGCTGCTTTGCGTTTTGCTTTTTCCCATTGGGAAGAACCAAGATTGTTATAAGATATGCTATCAGCATCGCCTCCTGTATAACGGCTTATTAAATGAAGTGATGAAACGGGAACGTAAAGTTTAGCGTTATTAGCATATTCAAGTGTTAAAAACTCAGTTTCAACTCCGTCTGTTTTTAAGTTTTGCAGCCCAATATAACGGCCAATCCCATGTTCAATGTGAACTACCGGATCACCAATGGAGAGTTCAGTTAAGCTATTAATAAAAAAATCGGGATCTTGTTTCGTGGTTTTACGTAAACGTTTTTGCAAAACAAGTTGTTGGCCAAAGAGTTCCGCTTCCGTTATAAGAGTAATTCCCTTGTGATTGTTCTCGCTTGGAATTATGAATCCTGATTCAAGCTCACCTACTGCAATTCCTAAATTTTTACCGCTTTTAACAAAATCTGACCAGGAATTAAAAAAAGCAGGATAGAGTTCCTTCGCTTTTAAAAGGTCAAGCAATGTCTCTTTTCTGCCGACGGAATCTGCGCAAATCAACACATTTTCACCTTCAATTGATTGTTTAATGAAAGCCTCTAATTTTCCTAAGGGATCATCAGATCTTTGTTCAATTGCAATTTCCGGTATCTTTTGCGTATTGAAAAAAACGTCGTTGTTTTTAAATGCCGAGGTTTGCGGTCCGTTTTCTTCATCTATTTGGATTTGCGGATAGGCATTTAAATTGCTGTAAGTTTCATCAACAGTTAGAAAAATGTCTTTAGGAGAAAGAAGCGGCCGCATTTGATCATGCCTTAGTTCCTCATAGCGTACTTTTATTTCTGCTATAAAGATATCCATGCTTTTGTGAATATCACCTAGAGTTACAATCAAACTGTCTTCCGGGAGGTAATCAAATAATGTGCCTGTGGTGGTAAAAAACAATGGCAAATAATATTCTATTCCTGATGCGCTTTCTTTATTTATAACACTTTGGTAAATAGGCGAATCATGTGAAACCTCGGAGAATATTTCTCTCCAGTTTTTACGAAATAAAGCAATTGCTTCATCTGTTAATGGAAATTCTTTTGCTGGCAACAAGTTTATTTTGCTTATCACACTGGTAGTGCGTTGCGTATCCGGATCAAATTCCCTAATGCTGTCAACTTCATTATCGAAAAAATCAATGCGAAAAGGCTGTTTCGAGCCCATTGGGAATAAGTCTAAAATTGATCCTCTGACTGCAAATTCGCCATGTTCCATGACTTTGCTTACGTTGCGATAACCGTATTTTTCAAGGTTGAGGCGCAATTTGCTGGTATCTAATTTATCGCCTTTGCTGACAATAAGGCTATTGGCTTCAATATATTCTCGCGGCGAAATTCTTGACATTAATGTAGTTATTGACGTTATGACAATGCCTTGATTGATTTTGGGTAGTTGGTATAAAGTTGCTATTCTTTGCGAAACTATGTCCTGGTGTGGTGAAAAATGGTCATAAGGAAGCATTTCCCAATCTGGAAAATTAAGTACATTTTTATTCGGTGTTTCTTTCTCTTCCTGCGAGAGAAAAAAATCTAATTCCTGCTCTAAAATGGCATTAGTTTTTATGTCCTTTGTAATGATGATTATCGGCTTTTTATGTTGTTTTATAAGGTCAGCCAGGAATAAAGCTCTGCTGCTGCCGCAAAGGTTATGCCATCGGCTGCGTTCTGCTGCTTTACCTGGTATTTTATGGTAAAATGTCGTTGTATAACATGGAGTATTCATAACTAAAAAATAATTAACTATTTAGAGGTATATTTATGTCAAAATTTTCAGATACCGCTTTATCTTTTAAGGAAATATATTTAGCTGGCATCAAAACCTACGCGGAAGCCTTTCCAAAGGTATGGATTATAGCATTTATTAATGGAATAGTCTCAGCCGTTGGTTTATACGTTAGAGAGCTTTACATGCCTATTATACCGCAAAAAGCTGCTATTACCGCGAGTACAGCTAACATGCCGCCTATTTCACCTCACGATACAGCACTTTTTTGGGGATGGAATGTAGTTTTTGCTTTAGTTGCTGTTTTGTTTTTCGCTATTTTGTTACAACAAGTTTTTGAAGTGATTAAAGGAGAGAAGGCCGGATTATTAGGCTCTGTGAAATTTGTTTTGAGTAAAGCTTCCGTAGTTATAATTGCATCACTCATAACTTTATTCCTTGCGGGAATTGGATTTTTGCTTTTTCTTCTTCCGGGAATCTATTTATATGTGCTTTTTATTTTCACTGTGCCATATATTTTAATAGAGAACAAAGGAGTTTTTGCAGCTATTGCTGCAAGCGTTAAACTTGTATGGGGAAAATGGATCAGAACATTTGTTGTAATGCTTCCCATAACAGCCATTTTCGTGTTATTTACCGGAGTAGCGCTAAAATTAACTCAAGGAAGCTCTATCGGGTTTTCAATTGCAAGCGGCATTATTGCTTTTCTTTTTGTGCCTTTTTTTACAATATATATATTATATCAATTTAACGATTTAAGGATTAGAAAAGCAAATAAAATAGCGAGTAAAAGCATAAGCGCTAAATAACATTTTAGTAAATATTTATTTCATAAAATTTAAATCATAACCATAAGCTAAAAAAATGAAAATAGAAATTCCGTCATTTAACAAAATTCACGTTTTAATTGTTGGCGATGTCATGCTTGACACATATTGGCGGGGAAATACGTCTCGCGTTTCTCCGGAAGCTCCTGTGCCAATTGTGCAAGTTAACCAGCTGGAAGATCGGGCAGGCGGAGCTGCAAACGTTGCCTTAAACGTTGCCTCTCTTGGCGCAAAAGCAAGTTTAATTGGTTTCGTTGGCAGTGATCCGGCGGCAGAAACTTTAGAGAAAATTTTAGTCGAGCATAAAATAGATTGCAATTTCTTAAGATCACCAAATATTCCGACAATAAATAAATTACGGGTTATAAGCCACAATCAGCAATTAATTCGTTTGGATTTCGAAGATGGCTTTGCCAAAGTTGATTCTGCAGATCTTTTAACTATTTATAAAAAAAAGCTTCTAGATGCAGATATCGTGATTTTATCTGATTATGGCAAGGGGACTTTAGCAGAATCAAGGAAATTGATTAGTTTAGCAAGAAAAGCTCACGTGCCGGTTTTCGTTGACCCCAAGA
>PLMI01000124.1 GCA_003142435.1 Coxiellaceae bacterium
CACAATTTTCGTTACATTTTGAAGAAGCTGATGCTTCTTTTGGCAAAAATTTTTTCAGTTTTTTATACGAATTTTTTTATCTTTTTCGCTTGGGGTAATGAAATTTATTAAAATATGTCGTTATTCAGGTACGACTAAATATACTGGACATAAACCAGAAACACATGAAGAAATTGTTCGGTTTTTGGATAAATTACAAATCATTGCTCTTCCATCAGTTAGTTCAATTAATGGTTCTTTGAATTTTATTTTTAAATATGCCCTAGGTTATGATAAATTTCCGTCATGGTTATCACCAACTGATTTGCTAAATCTTCCTGGCCATAATGGCGACATACAAACCTACAAATATGGGCTTTATATAGCTTCCGCTAATATTAATAATATACCAATAATGACTTTTTTTGTGATTCCAGGACCAGGTAACACTTTTCAATGTCATAAATATATTTTCAAACGTTTAGAAATATTCTTTGCTAATGAATCTGGTAGAAAAATTGATCATATCCCATCTGCACTGTCTCTAAAGCTTCATTCTTTTGCAATGAATACACTTGGAACCGGTTACCTAATAACGCGCCCCTTAGCAAAAATGAAAGAATTAATATTAATTCATGGTGGTAAAAGGGATATGAATACTTTAAAAAGACTGCACTTCCAGAAATGGGTGGTAATGTGGTGTATTTACCAAGAGATGAGATGTTGCTTAATATTCCCCCACCAGGAGACACATCACTTGAAGATGAAAATCTAGCCCTTTCGACAAGCAGGGTAACTCCAGCAAGAAGCTAGTTCCAACAAAGTGCATCACTGGCTGGCTTTCCTGTCCAATAGCTCCACTATAGCAACTGGAGCATTATCTCCTGGCCTTAAACCACACTTGATAATTCTTAAGTAACCGCCGGGACGTGTTTGATAACGCGGTCCAAAAACTGTAAAAAGCTTGGCAATAACATCTTTATCACGTAACCTATTAAAAGCAAGCCTACGGGCTGCCACACTATCAGTTTTTGCCAGAGTAATTAATGGTTCAACAAAGCCCCGCAACTCTTTTGCTTTAGGAAGAGTGGTTTTTATCAGCTCGTTCTTTAAGAGCGCTAAAGCCAAATTACGATACATTGCATGACGATGACTGCTTGTTCTGCTAAATTGTCTACCACGATTACGATGACGCATATTTACAAACCTATATATTCTTTAAATTAAAATAATTTTTTAAAATTGTACAACAATTTTACTGAGTCACTTCTTCAGCAGCTTCTCCTTCTTTAGTTTTTTTCTTCTTGGCATCCAAGACTTCAAGTTTAAGCCTTTCTATTTCATCAGCAAGTTCCTTCGGCGGCCAATTAGCAATTTTCATTCCTAAACTTAAACCTCTACCTGCCAAAATGGTTTTTATTTCAGTTAACGATTTTCTTCCTAGATTTGGGGTTTTAAGCAGGAATGTTTCATTACACTGCACTAAATCGCCCAAAAAGAAAATATTTTCTCCTTTTAAACAATTAGTCGACCTTACAGTGAGCTCTAAATCCTCGATTGGGCGTAAAAATACTTGATCGATTTGATCTTGACTCTTCTCTGGAACTACGGCTACCTCTTCTTCAGCTTTCATGTCTACGAATGCTTTCAATTGTTGTTGAAGTATAGTAGCTGAAGCACGAATTGCTTCTTCAGGGTCAATGGTGCCATTGGTCTCTAATAAAATTACCAGCTTATCTAAGTCGGTACGTTTTTCGACACGAGCATTTTCAACATTATATGATACTTTTTTCACCGGGCTGAAAGAAGCGTCCACTAGCAAATGGCCTACTTCTCTGCTTGCAACTTCTTTAGCATCTGAAGCGATCATACGATAACCAATGCCTTTCACTACTTTTATTTCCATATTAAGCTTGCCGCCTTCGGTAATTTCTGCGATTACATGTTCTGGATTAATTACTTCGACATTATGAGTTAAAGTTATGTCAGCAGCGGTCACGGGGCCCGGAATATCTTTAGAAAGTGTAAGGGTTACTTCAGTAATATCATGCAACTTAAACGCTATTCCTTTCAGATTAAGCAAAATTTCAATAACATCCTCCCGAACTCCCGGGATAGTGCCATATTCATGCACAACGCCTTCAATTTTCGTAGACACTACAGCAGATCCCACCATTGCAGACAATAAAATACGCCGCAATGCATTTCCTAATGTATGACCAAACCCTCTTTCAAAAGGTTCCAAAATTATTTCTGATGTATTTTTATTTATTTTCTTAACTTGAATATGCGTAGGAGTTAAAAAATTAGTAAGCGCCATAATTTATATTCTCTAATAATTATTTTGAATAAAGCTCAACAACAAAATGTACTTTAAATTCAGGAGGTAACTCATTCATATCTGGGTACCTTTTAAAAGTTCCAGAAAATTCTTTACGATCTAGCCACTCAGCCATTGGCCTTTGATCTGCTAAACCAATCGCCATTACTATTCTTTGCTGCGATTTACCGCCCTCAACTATCTCAATGACGTCATTTGGTTCCACTAAATATGAAGGAATATTTACAACCCTACCATTCACTTTCAAGCTCTTATGAGAAACTAACTGACGAGCCTCGGCTCTTGTAACAGCAAAGCCCAAACGATAAACAACGTTATCTAAGCGCGATTCTAATAATTTTAACAAGTTGTGGCCTGTCGCACCCTTTAACTGTTCCGCTTTTTTATAGTAATTGTGAAATTGCCTTTCTAAAATGCCATAATAGCGTTTAATCATTTGTTTCATGCGTAACTGGACACCGTAATCGGTGATTCGGCCGCCTTTATCACCATGTTGTCCAGGAGGATTCTTTTTTTTACTTTTTGATTCCAGCGATCGAATGCTCAAACCTAAATCATTTCGTTCTCTACGCGCCAATCTACATCTTGCACCAATATATCTAGCCATCGTTATCTATCCCCCTTTATACTCTGCGCCTTTTTCTTGGACGACATCCGTTATGCGGAATTGGCGTCACATCAGTAAGACTTGTAATATTAAAACCTAATATATTGAAGGCGCGGCTTGCAGAATCTCGGCCTGGTCCTGGTCCGCAAAGCCAAATTTCAAGATTTTTAACACCCATTTCTTTAGCTGCATTACCAGCTTTTTCGGCTGCTATTTGTGCTGCAAATGGAGTTCCTTTGCGAGAACCCTTAAACCCGCAGCCTCCTGAGGTAGCCCACGCAATAACATTACCTAATCTATCAGTTATTGATATTATTGTATTATTGAAAGAAGCCGTAACATGCACCACTGCATCTGTCACATTACGCTTTAATTTTTTTACCGTTTTTTTTGGTTGTGGCATAATATTAAATCTCAAAGACTACTTTTTAATCATTTTTCTTTTGCCCTTACGCGTTCTGGCATTAGTTCTGGTACGCTGACCTCTTACCGGCAAGCCCCTGCGATGCCTAACTCCTCTGTAGCAGCCAAGATCCATTAACCGCTTGATGCTCATAGCAACTTCGCGTCTCAAATCGCCTTCCACTGTGTGTTTTGCGACTTCCAACCTAATCGCATCTAATTCTTTTTCGGAAAGGTCTTTGATCTTTACTCCTGGATTTACCTTCGTCGTTTTGCATATTTTTAGGGCGGTTTTTCTACCAATTCCATAAATATGCATCAATGCAACATCAGTGTGCTTTTGATCTGGAACGTTTACACCTGCAATACGAACAGCCATCTAAATACCTCGATTATTAACAACGCAAATATAATAAATAAAAAACAAAATAGAATACCCTTTTTTCATTAAAAAATCAACCTTTAGCAGGCCTTCTTAACCCTGCCGCTGCTTGTGGCGAGCGTCTTTACAGATTACTCTAACAACACCCTGACGACGAATAACCTTGCAATTACGGCATATTTTTTTAACTGAAGCTCTTACTTTCATAATAACTCTCTTATTTTATTAAACAAAAACTTTAAATTACTCAGCCAATATCGGATTAAACCTTTTTAAAACGGGCTTTTTTCATCACCGAGTCATATTTTAACGACAGCATGTGGCTTTGAACTTGAGCCATAAAATCCATCAAAACTATAACTACAATCAAAAGCGAAGTTCCACCAAAATAAAAAGGTATATGCCAACCAAAAATCAACAAATCGGGCAATAACGAAACACATGTGATGTAAATAGCACCGAAAAAAGTAAGCCTCGTCATCACTAAATCTATATATGAAGCAGTATTTAGCCCTGGACGAATCCCGGGAATAAATGCTCCTGACTTTTTTAAATTATCCGCAGTTTCCTTTGGGTTGTACACCAAAGCAGTATAAAAGAAACAGAAAAAAACTATCGCGATTGTGTAAAATAAAAAATGCAGTGGCTGCCCCATCGACAAAGCAAAACCNNATATCGTTCAACCATCCCATCCCCTTACTACTACCAAAAAACTGAGCTAATGTTGTAGGAAATAATATTATAGCCGAAGCAAAAATCGGCGGAATTACTCCCGACATATTGATTTTAAAGGGAAGATAACTTGTTTGCCCTGCATACATTTTATTGCCAACAACTCGCTTTGCATAGTTTACAGTAATCCGCCGCTGGGCTCTTTCTATAAATACGACTATCCCCGTAACAAATACAACTAAAGCCAACAGCAAAAACAATGTAATAACCTGCATTTGCCCTTGCCGTACTTGATCTAAAACCTGGGCTACAGCCGAAGGAAATCTTGAAACAATACCTGCAAAAATAATAAGAGATATGCCATTTCCAACTCCCCTCTCCGTCATTTGTTCGCCCAACCACATTAAAAATAGTGTTCCGGTTGCTAAAGTAAGCGTGGAAATAAAATAAAAATAAAAACCAGGTATCACAACAGATCCCGAGACTGCTAACCATTTAGAAATACCGATACCCTGGAAAACAGCCAAAATAAAAGTGCCATATCTGGTGTATTGGTTTATCTTTTTTCTGCCGCTCTCGCCTTCTTTTTTCAACTGCTCTAAATGAGGAGAAACAGATGAAAACAACTGCATGATAATAGATGCAGAAATATATGGCATAACGCCTAATGCAAAAATGGTAAATTTTTGCAGGGCGCCGCCTGAGAACATATTAAATAACCCTAAAACACCGCTCTTTTGCTGACTGAATAGATCAGCTAATCTATGAGGATCAATTCCGGGAACAGGAATATGCGCACCAATTCTAAAAACTAATATGCCAATTAAAACAAATAGTAACCGATGCTTTAGTTCACTTAGACCACTGGTAGAACTCTGTGCTCCCTTGTACATTTTATACTTATTCCTCTATTTTACCGCCTTTAGCCAATATGGCATCCTTAGCACCTGATGTTACGGATATGCCCTTTAGTTCGATGGCTTTATTAATCTGTCCAGATAAAATAACCTTCGCTGCTTTAATGTTAGCGCCAATAATATTATGTTTTCGCAAAACTTTTAAAGTGACGGGCCCCTCAGCCGTTATTTTATTTAACTCACTTAACCTTATTTCAGCGGTGGCGGCTTTTGTCAAAGAAGTAAAACCAAACTTAGGAACACGCCTATGCAAAGGCATTTGTCCGCCTTCAAAACCAATTTTCTGAGAGTAACCTGACCGGGCAGTTTGTCCTTTGTGTCCACGGCCACAGGTCTTGCCCTTACCGCTACCTATACCGCGACCTACGCGAACTCGTGTCTTTTTAGAATTCGCTGCCGGTTTTAATGTATTTAATTTCAAACTGTTAGTAGCCATTTTAAACTTCCTCAACCTTTAGCAAATAACTAACTTTATTTATCATGCCTCTATTAGCGTTAGTATCTTCAACTTTAGCTGTGCTATTTAATTTACGCAATCCCAGGCCCCTAACGCAATCTTTATGAGCTTGCAGCTTTTTATTTGTACTTCGCACAAGAGTAACTTGTAAATATTTTTTCGCCATATAACACCAATTGTTCTAAATTTTTTACTCTGCAAACAATTCTTTTAAACTTTTCCCACGTTTAGCAGCTATAGATTGAGGAGAAGACATGCCTAACAAAGCATTAATAGTTGCTCTAACTACGTTTATAGGAGTTCTAGAACCAATGCACTTTGCTAAAATGTCTCTAATGCCCATAACCTCGCAAACAGCTCTCATTGCGCCGCCTGCGATAAGGCCAGTTCCCTCTGCTGCGGGAATCATAATAACTTTAGTCGAACCATAATAACCAACAACAGAATGTTGAATTGTATTGCCGTTGAGCTCAGCCTGCTGCATATTACGCCGCCCTTGCTCCATAGCCTTTTGAATTGCCTGAGGAACCTCAGTGCCTTTACCTTGGCCAAAGCCTATTCTGCCTTTGCCATCGCCAACAACAACTAGCGCAGCAAACGCAAATTTACGGCCGCCTTTAACAACTTTCGCAGTGCGGTTTATGCCTACTAATTTCTCTTGCAAATTATCTCGTAAACCTTCATTTGCTCTTTGAGTTTCAACATTAAGCATTATTTTATCTACCTAAAAATTTAGTCCGAATTCACGTGCAGCATCTGCCAAAGCTTGCACTCTACCATGATAACGAAAACCTGAGCGATCAAAAGCTATTGATTTAATATTAAGTGCAATAGTTCTTTCTGCTATTTTTTTACCAATTATTTTGGCAGCATTTACATTTCCGCCATAACTAACCTCTTTTTTTACTTCTTTTTCTAATGTCGACGCAGAAGTAACAACTTTCCCATCAGGCATTATTATTTGTGCGTAAATATGCTGCGGAGTACGGTGTACACACAATCTTGGCATTTGCAATTGATGTATTTGTGCTCGCGTTTTTTTCGCTCGTCGCATTCTCTTTTCTTTTTTAACAATAGCCATTATTTTTTCTTCCCCTCTTTCATATTTATAACTTCATTGCGATATCTGACGCCCTTGCCTTTATATGGTTCTGGAGATCTATAGGCTCTTATTTTAGCTGCTATTTGACCTAACATTTCTTTATCGAAACTCGTCAATATAATTTCTGTGGGACTTGGAGTTTGTGCAGTAACGCCTTTTGGCAATTGGCATTTTATAGGATGAGAAAATCCTACACTCAAATTTAAAATACTCCCTTGAACTTGTGCCTTATAACCAACGCCTACTAAAACCAACTGTTTTTCGAACCCCTTGGATACTCCCTCAATCATATTCTTTACTAGTGCCCTATAGGTGCCAGCCATAGCTTCGCAGTTCAAAACACCTTCTACGGGAGTAAAGGTCAATGAGGTTTTATCATTCACAATATTGACAGCTTCGGGGTAATCCTTTTCCAAAGTTCCCTTGGGGCCTTTAACCTTGATACTTTGCTCTGCTAAGCTAATTTCAATTCCTTTCGGAATGCTTATCGGACTTTTTGCTACTCTTGACATCTTAATCTAACCTCATCTTTAGCAAACAGAAATAAGTAATTCGCCACCGCAACCTTGCGATTTTGCAATACGATCGCTTAGTACGCCTTTAGACGTTGATATAATAACTATACCCATTCCATCCATAATTTTCGGCAAATTGTCTTTGCTGCTGTAAACTCTCAAACCAGGAGCACTCAAACGGTTAATAGAACGAATAACAGGCTTACCTTCGTAATACTTTAAGGTTATAAGTAAAGTTTTTTTCCCATCAACCATTTCCACTTTATAATCTAAAATGTAACCTTCCGTCTTTAAAACTTCTGCAATTGAAGCCTTTAATTTAGATGCAGGGATTGCAACATCTTTTTTATAGACAGCCTGCGCATTTCTAATTCTTGTAATCATATCCGCTATCGGATCTTGCATGCTCATTTAATTTGCCTCTACTCTCGATATATTAATTCTTCTTTTAAAAAATAAATTATTTTATTGTTTACCAGCTAGCTTTAAGCAATCCTGGAATCTCGCCACGATTTGCAAGTTCACGAAAGTGAATTCGGCATAAGCCAACTTTTTTTGTTATCGCCCTGGAGCGACCGCAAATTCTGCATCTGCTGCGTTTACGGCACTTGCTTGTATCTCTCGGCATTTCTTGCAGTTTCTTGCTAAATTTCAGCTTTTCTTCCAAAGTTTCGGCTTTTTTGACGCTATCTTGTAAGTTAACTCTCTTTAATCTTCTATCAGGTGAAGAAAGTTTTGCGCGTCTTTCTTCTTTAGCAATCATATTAGTTTTTGCCATTTACTTTGCCTCAATTCTTAAACGGAAATCCAAAAGCACTAAGCAATGCTAATGCATCGGCATCACTTTTTGCATTAACGGTTATAGTTATATCTAAACCGCGAAGTTTATCAATTTTGTCATATTGTATTTCAGGAAATACAATTTGCTCTTTTATGCCCAGTGTATAGTTCCCTCTTCCATCAAATGATTTTTTGCTCAATCCCCGGAAATCACGAATTCTTGGAATCGCAATGGAAATCAGACGATCTAAAAACTCATACATTCTGTCTTTGCGTAAAGTAACTTTACAGCCTATAGGCCAACCTTCGCGAATTTTGAAAGCAGCTATAGATTTCTTTGCTTTGGTAATCAAAGGCTTTTGGCCAGTAATTAAAGTTAGATCATCTACTGCATTATTTATTAGTTTTTTATCTGCAGACGCTTCGCCAACTCCCATATTGACAGTAATTTTTTCAATACGTGGTACTTGCATTGGATTATCGTACTTAAGTTTTTTCATCAACTCCTTTACGATTTTATCTTTATATAATTTCTTTAACCTTGCCATATTTCTTCTCGATAACAATCTAAAGTTCCCAGGGTTACGCTCACAAAATCGGTTCGCTTATCCTGGGCTATAATTATTACGCTGCTTCGCAGCAAGTTGATTTTTTTGTGTTATTAAAAAAAATCAAACGCCGCGTCAACAATATTAAATATCTATAAGCTCACCATTAGATTTAAAGTAACGTACTTTTCGTTTTTCTTCGCTTAAAAATTTATAACCAATTTTATCTGCTTTATTGGTCACGTAATTAAAAATTGCAACATTTGAAGCATCAATAGCTGCTTCACGCTCTACGATCCCGCCTTCCGTATTTGTGTTGGGATTTGGTTTTACATGTTTTTTAACCAAATTGACGCCTTCAATAAAAAGCTTAGCAATTTTGCCATTTTTACTGCAAGTAACTCGCAGAACTTTGCCGCGCTTACCTTTATCTTTACCGGTTATTACAATTACTTCGTCGCCCTTTTTTATTTTACTCATACCTAAAATCCCCACTATTAAAGAACCTCAAGCGCTAACGAAACTATTTTCATAAACTTTTCAGTACGCAATTCACGAGTTACCGGCCCAAAAACGCGAGTACCGACAGGTTGCAATTGAGGATTTAACAATACAACAGCATTGCTATCAAACTTAATGCGAGATCCATCATTTCGCCTAACACCTTGTTTAGTACGAATGACTAAAGCAAATGAAACCTCCCCTTTTTTAACTTTGCCTAAAGGGATTGCATCTTTAACGCTTACTTTTATCACGTCGCCAATATGCGCGTAACGACGGCGAGATCCGCCCAAAACTTTTATACACATCACGCTTTTGGCTCCACTGTTATCAGCCACATCTAAACGTGTTCGCGTTTGTATCATTTTTTGCTCCGAATCAATAACGTACCCAAAAATACC
>PLMI01000051.1 GCA_003142435.1 Coxiellaceae bacterium
CGTTGCTCAATAATTTCTTGTTTGCGTGTTTGAACTGCAAAATAAGTTTGGGCAAAAGCCACTTCAATTTTTGCTGGGTCACCGTTTTGCGCCACTAAATAACAGGCATATCTTGTTAAAGCAATATCTGTTACCTCACGTTGGGCTCCCTTGCCTAATTCGATCATTTTCCCGACATCGGCAAAATGATCGTTGATTGCATTTCCGCTGTTAAAACAAGCTTCCCTTGCTTTTCCAATAACTTTTGTAAAATTATCCCATTTGGTATAGCCAAAAATTTGTTGTAGATCTCTTGCACTCCAACATTCGAGTTTGTTGAAAGAAAAACGCGCTTGTTCAAATTTTTCAAATAGTTGTTTTACTTGTTCGGTTTTCATAATTTTGAATGGTTTATTTAGAAATGGACATTTTTTTAATTCAATTTATTTTGAGCGTTTAAAAGCTATTTTGCAATACAGTATTAATAGCTTTCCTGATTTAATTTTTCTGTTATTTTTCACTCTTCAGATTTTTGCTTTGAATATAAATATGAATTTGGGGAATTATCAAATACAGAACTACGAAATATTTTTGACCTCACTGTCATAAAGTAGAGCTGATTTATCAAACCATCCCTGAATTCCCCAAGCGCCACTTGACAGCGGCAATTGTAAATGGAATTATTTTTTGTTTAAGCCCAGACTCTTTGCGCAAAACACGAGCTGCTTCTTTGATGGTTGCACCAGAGCCAATGTAATCATCTAATAATAAAATCGCTCCTTTAGGAACAGCGCGATTATTAGCAGCCATTTTATTTTCAACGTTATAACGACGCTGATCATTATTTAAAAGTTCACCTTGCCGATTATTAGGAATTTCGAGCCAAATTAAAAAATCTAATAAAACTGAAACATTAAGCTCATTTGCAATTATTTCTGCTATTTGTTCACGGCTTTTCCAAGTCCGCGATGGAATAGAGATAACCGCTCCAAAATCATGCTGTTTTGCTAAAAAAGCTAACTGTTGTTTGATTAACGCTAACAGATCAGAATTTAGGTTGGTATTAAACGTGCGCTTTTGCATAAAACGAACGAACAATGGTGAGCGTAATTTTCCATCTAAAACCGCAATGCCATCGTCAAGATTATTGGTATGCACAGCGTTGATGCTAACTACACGTGTTGTTAACCATTGTTCGGCAGACGAAATTGAAACATTTTCTGTATTTGATAACACCGATTGTTTGGCGCAAACATCGCAGTGATCGCAATTCTCGGTTTGTTGATCTCCCAAAGCTTTGCGCAATAGCGACATACGGCAGTTATTTTGCTGCACTCCATAATCTAGAATAGCCCTTAGTTCATTAGTTTTGGCTTGATATTGATTTTGGTAACGCGTCAGGTCTATACTCTTCGCACTCAGGTTTCCCGCGTTGTTGCTGCGCTCGTTCGCACTGCTCATATATAAAAACATATACTCCGCGTGCTCACTTCGCGCGCGCCTAGCGGTAAAACCTGATTGCTATGAGTATATATACCAGTTAGGATCTATTTCATTTATTGAAAATGGTTTTACAGAAAGTTTCATTACATCACCATTTACCTTTACATAAGAAATTTCTACGTGTTCTGCCAGCTTCCCCTGGCTGAACCGGGCTGCGATTTTTGCAACAAATTCAACATCACTATCAACAAGATCTCCAACAATTAAAACTAAAGCACCGCCAAAATTTTGGCTTTGCATATAAGAATATTGGTTACTATATCTTTCGCGAAGAAAATGATTTTCCTCTTCATCATGTCCAATTATCAATTTGAAAGTATTTTTAGGGCGCAAATGCCTGCCCAGTTTTAATAAAACCACGTNNATAATCTTTGTTCGCGCCGTGTTGTAAAAAATCCCTCATGCGATCTGCAAATGCCTTATCTGTTAAAATACATCCACCGGCTGGCTGGGGAAAATCGTTAAACCCAAATTTCTTTGCTAATTCAATTTGCGGCTTGCGGCTCCGGCCATTAAAATCATAAAGCAATTCACGTTTCACCCAGCCTTCTTTCTCCGGCAAAGTAGGGGGCAGCAATTTTGCACATAAAGGCCTTAATAAACGCTCATTGGCATTAGCAGCAACAATTGGCATTGTGTCTTTACGCTGTGACATTGGCCGTTGGCCAATAACTTCGCCGCTTATTACAAAATCAAAACCATTTTGGCGCATCCAGCCGATAGTTTGATTGACCATGAACAATTTGCAATCCAAGCAAGGATTTAAATGTGCGCCATATCCATATTTGGGATAAAAAAAAGTTTGTTTATATTCTTCAACAACATTGACTATATTTAACTTGATCCCTAATTTTTCAGCAATCCAACAAGCATCGAAAGAGGGCAGATCTAAATTACTTTTTTTTCTTTTATGAACAGATTTTGCAAGGTCTTGCGGTAAATCACCAAAAAAACCGCTAAAAAAATTAATTGCCTCAACGTAAATCCCTTGTTCCATTATAACTTTAGTTGCGAGTAATGAATCCAATCCGCCGGAAATCAAAGAAACTGCTTTTATTGTTTTTATTTTGTTTGCCAACGAAGCCACGTAATTACCTAATTTTTATAATCATGATAAGGCCGATCGCAGCAAATACAATTGTAGGAAAAATAGCCGCTAAAACAGGAGGAAATTGATAAACAGTGCTCAATGGACCGGCAAATTGATTGATAATATAAAACGCAAAACCTGAAATAACACCAGTGAGCATTCTTACTCCCATTGGCACAGTCCTCAATGGACCAAAAACAAAAGGAATGGCCAAAAGAATCATTACTACAATCGACAGAGGCTGAAAAATCCTTTGCCAAAAAATAAATTCATAATTGGTAGACATAAGGCCGCTCTGGTTCAAATATTTAATATAAGAATGCAGTTCAGGCAAAGATTTTTGTTCTGTATCATTTGAGGAGACACTTAATAATTTTTTTGGCAAAGTTATGTTCCATTCTTGAGAGGGGAAATGCTGGCTTTGCGTTTCCTCGTTTTGAAAATTTGTTTGGCCTATTTCATAAAATGTCCATTTGTCGTCTTTAAAATAGCCGTCTTTAGCGAATGCTGCTGTTTGCAGCTTTTGATTATCATCGAACTTATATTTTGTAATTCCCTGAATGTGATTGTCCGGCAAAATTTTTTCCACGTGAATAAAAGTATTTTTATCTCTTAACCAAATTCCCTGCGATGTCATAAACGTCTGGCCGTTACTTATTTTTTCACTTTTCAAACCAGTTGCTGCTTGCTGCAGAAAGGGAGCCACAATTTCCCCTAGTAACAACATAACAAAAGCCATCAACAATGCAGTTTTAACTATAGATGCAGTAATATTTAAAAGCGAAACTCCGGAAGTGCGCATTACGATTAATTCACTATGTGAGGCAAGAAGCCCGAGCCCCAGAATACTGCCAAGTAATCCCGACATAGGAAATAACTGATAAACTTCATATGGCAAAGTTAAGGGGACATACATTAAAACTTCCTTCAACCCATAACCGCCTGAACCAATGTTAGGAAATTCATGCGTAAACTTTATAAAAACTTCTATTGCAAAAAGGGTCAGTACTACCAAAGATGTAGTTCCAATTATAGTTTTGCTTATGTATTTGTTTAGAATATTCATTTTATTTTATTAAATTTACGGCTTTATACAAAACTCTCCGCCAACCAATCCAGTTTATTATGAGAATACTTGCAATCAACAACATAAGCAGATGTACCCAATACATGGAAAAATTTACAGAAATAATTCCTTTTTTAAGCCATGCCCGATTTAAAAACAACAATTGTACGTAAATTATATAAACTAAAATTGCTGGAACAATTTGCGCATAACGTCCGCGTTTAGTTTTAACTTTGCTTAGTAAAGTCCCTATTAGAGCCAATATTAGAGTGGAAATCGGCAATGCAATACGCCATTGCAATTCTGCAGCCATATTTTTATCTTGCCTGTCTTTCCATAGCGCCAGAGTAGATTTATCTCCATCTTCTTGTTGCCAGACAGTTGCATTAACTTTTTGCAAACGAACGCCATACTCTTTGTACTTTACAATCCTATAATCGTTTTTTCCCGGAGTTCCTGAATAGCGAAAGCCATCGTTCAAAATTAAAAATGATTCATTGGTTTTTAAATCCGTCCGTTGATAACCGCTTTTAGCGCTTACAATGCCCCAACTTTCTTTTGAACTTGGCAGTTCCGCTGCAAAAATACCATTTAATTGCGTGCTATCAACTGAAGACTGTCCTACATAAAAAACCCATTTATCATCATTTATCGATTGGAATTTATTGGGAAAAAGTAACTCGATGCTGCTAGATGTTTTTCCTGCAATAATTTGATCGGAGTAGTTGTAAATTATAGGGTCAATCCACAGGGACAAAACGCCCGTTAAAATGACAACTCCTAAAGAAAAATACAACGTTACCTTTATCAATTTTGCCATACTAAACCCTGAGGCAAATAATACTGTCATTTCACTATCGGCATAAAGCCGTCCATAAGAAACCAAAATTGACAAAAATAAGCTGAGTGGCAACAATAAATTTAAAAGTAAAGGCAATTGTAGAGTAATAAACAGAGTCAACGCTTTGCTGGAAATCTTTCCTGTAGCTGCGATATGAAGATAGTGGACGAATTGATTGCTAACAAAAATCAGCAGCAAAATTACCGTATTTGCCACCAACGTAGTAAAGATTTCTTTTCGTAAATAACGTGCAATGATCATTTTTTATGACTATTTTGTAAGTATTTGATTATAATGAAGTTTTT
>PLMI01000026.1 GCA_003142435.1 Coxiellaceae bacterium
GATTTCGCTTACGCTACATCGCATGTAAAAGTCGAACATCGCATTAATTTAAATAAATTTCTTGATATAAATTTCCTAGCTTGTTCTCTAACTTATTGTTATAATAGAAAATTATAATAGAAAATATGTCACCTACTTTATGAAAATCAGTGAACTCTGGTTGCGGGAATGGGTTAAGCCAAATATCAGTACAGAACAATTAGCTGAACAATTGACAATGTTGGGATTTGAGGTTGATTCTGTCGAACCGGTTGCACCTAAATTCTCTTCTGTTTTTGTGGGTGAAGTGCTAGAAGTTTTGCCGCATCCTAATGCTGATCGGCTACATGTTTGTAAAGTGAATATAGGACAAGGTGAAACGCTATCCATAGTTTGCGGAGCACAAAATGTACGCGCAGGTATGAAAGTTCCGACGGCAATAATTGGCGCGGTTTTACCAAATGATTTTACTATCAAAAAAGCTGCGTTAAGAGGAGTCGAATCGTTTGGCATGTTGTGTTCTGCAGTGGAGCTTGGTTTGGCGGAAACTTCCTCAGGCCTTCTTGAGCTACCGGATGATGCACCAATTGGCACTGATATTCGTGAATATTTGCAACTGGATGATAATGTTTTTGATATAAATGTAACCGCTAATCGCGGCGATTGTTTGAGCGTGCTTGGCTTTGCAAGAGAAATTGCCGCAGTTAATGACATTCCATTTAAAAAATTAACTGTTCCAGATCTTCATAGATCATCGCAAAAATTTTCTGTATCGGTAGCAAAAGATGCTCTTCCAAATTGTCCTCATTACGTTGGCTGTATTGTAAGCAATGTAAATAACACGGCAAAAACTCCTATTTGGCTTTCTGAAAGATTACGCCGCGTTGGACTTCGAAGCGTAAATCCAATAGTTGATGTTACCAATTACGTTATGTTGGAATTGGGCCAGCCTTTACATGCTTTTGATTTGGCAAAGTTAGATAGTGAAATAATCGTCCGTAAAGCAAAGGAGGGCGAAAAAATTACATTGTTTGATGGCAATGAATTTAATTTAAATTCTGATTCTTTATTAATTGCAGACAAAAGCAAACCCTTAGCATTAGCTGGAATTATGGGTGGAGCTGATTCTGCGGTAGCAGAAACAACTTCAGCAATTTTTATAGAAAGTGCTTTTTTTACTCCTGAAAAGATTTTTGGCGTTGCTAGAAATTACGGTTTGCAAACAGATTCTTCATATCGCTTTGAAAGAGGAGTTGATCCAGAATTGCAGTTATTGGCGCTTAATTACTGCGTTTCTTTGTTACAAAAAATTGTTGGTGGTGACGCAGGAGAGATTACAAATATCACGAGTCAAGAAAATATTCCCCAAAGAAAAACCATAAAATTACGTCGCGATCGCGTCGAAAAGCTTTTAGGGGTGAAAATCCATGATAAAAAAATCATTAGTATAATCAATAACTTAGGTTTAAAAGCGCAAAATATTGCTGAAGGATGGGAAATTATACCGCCAAGTTATAGATTTGATCTTGAAATAGAGGAAGATCTGATCGAAGAGATTGCGCGAATTTATGGGTACAATTTAATTGAAATAGAGCCGGCTGCTACGAAAATAGCTGTTCCAAACAGAGATAATTTAGTAAGAAATATTCGCAAAAATGAGCTTATTAATGAATTAATGATGTTAGGTTACAGAGAGACGATGACTTATAGTTTTGTAGATCTTGCATTACAAAATCTTTTAGATCCTGCTAATACACCTTTATCTCTCACAAATCCAATTTCCTTAGAATTGGCTGTCATGCGAACTAGCCTTTGGTCAGGGCTTGTAAAAGCTTATTTGGCTAATCAAAGCCGCAAAAGGACGCGAGTTCGCCTGTTTGAGATTGGTTCGGTTTTCAAAAAAAATGACAAAGGTTTAAAAGAGGATCTGCATTTAGGTGGTATTGTTAGCGGTGATCTTTATCCGCTACAATGGGGAGAAGACCGTAAAAATGCAGGTTTTTACGATGTCAAAAACGATCTCTATGTTTTGCTGGAGAAACAGGGCTATAATAAAGAGAATATCTCTTTTAATAAAAGTGAAGAAATAGCTGTAATACACAACGCTCTGCATCCCAAAAGGTGTGCAGTTATTTACCTTGGAGGTTTGGAAATAGGGCTTATCGGTGAACTCCATCCGGCAATTAAGCAAAAGCTTGAAATTACAACAGATATCATATTGTTTGAAATTAATTTATTTTTTCTTAACAATGTAATAGAATTTGATTTTAAAGAAATTTCAAAGTTTCCATCTGTTGAGCGCGATCTATCCATAATCGTTAATCAGAATATTTCTTGGCAAAAAATAAAAGATGCGGTTATTAACGTTGGCGGTAATTTATTGCATGAAGTTAATGTTTTTGACGTTTATCACGGAAAGGGAATCGATGTGGATAGTAAAAGCATTGCTTTACATTTGATTTTTCAGCATGATGCGCGAACGTTAGTGGAGCAAGAAATAGAAGCTTTAATGCAGGAAATCATCGCTACTTTAGAGAGTAATTTTGGTGCAAAACTTAGGGGGTAATACAAATATGCCAGCAATAACAAAAGCTGATTTATCGGAAAATCTTTTCGCTGTATTGGGTTTAAATAAAACGGAAGCAAAAGAAATTGTCGAAGCGTTTTTTGAAGAAATTGCCATAGCCTTAGAACAAGGGTTTGAGGTTAAAGTTTCAAGCTTCGGTAATTTCAAATTACGTGATAAAAAACAAAGACCTGGTCGTAATCCGAGAACTGGGAAAGAAGTTCCTGTTAAACCAAGAAGAGTAGTAACTTTTCATACGGGACAAAAGTTAAAAACAAGGATTGAAGCCTATGCAGGACCAGAAAATACAACAACCAAAGAGGATTAAAAAAAATAAGTTAAGCGAATTGCCGCCAATTCCTGAAAAATTGTATTTTTCCATTGGTGAAGCAAGCCGTTTATGTGGCGTAAAACCATATGTTTTACGTTACTGGGAACAGGAATTTGCTCAAATTAATCCTTCGAAGCGGCGTTACAATAGGCGTTATTATCAGCGGGAAGATATTCTTTTATTGCGTAAGATACGTTTTCTGCTTTATGAAAAGGGTTTTACTATTGAAGGCGCGAGAACACAGCTTGAAGCAACTGAAATGCCTGTTAAGTTGGGGTCTTCTGAAAAACCGGTTAACGAATTCAATCTTGACGATAATGATAAAGATGTAATAAGGAATATTCTAAAAGAACTGGAAGGAATTATCACTGATCTTGAAACCGAAGAAGCTTAGTCGGGGCGTAGCGCAGACTGGTAGCGCACTTGCATGGGGCGCAAGTGGTCGTGGGTTCAAATCCCGCCGTCCCGACCAACTAGTAAAATAATTTTTTTCCGGTTTTCACTTCCTCGGCTTATACATCATCTCAAGTTTAGTTTGCGCAAGAATGTGACCCTCAATCGCTTTGATAAGCTCATTAGCATAAAACCCTTTCGCCAAATTCAATTTCGTATCAAGCGCATAAACGTAAAGCGTATAGGTATGAGTTTTATCTGGAGGCGCACAGCCAGCAAAGCCAATTGCATCTTCTTTGCTGATCTTTTTATTTCCCTGTAAAAAAGGAGAAATTCTGCTATTGACGCCTTGTAATAAATTCATTTCAGCGCTGGCGTTTTCCGGCAATTCATTTAATTTTGGATCAATATTTGCACACGCCCAATGAATCCACGGAAACCCGCAAACGGGAATTGCATCGTAATCTACGAATATAAGCGCCAGAGTTTTTGCGTCTTTTGGCAAATCACTCCAAGTCAGGTGAAATGATCTGTTTGGTTTTTGGTCATCACGGTAACCGAATTTGTCTTCTAAATACCCATTAATGACGTTTTTGGAATGTAATTTCATACTTTGTCTCCTTTTTGATTTGGTAGCCGCATATATGGACTCCTCCGCCAAGTCAAGGACCTTTACAAATAATTAATTGACATAAAGCTACAAGGTATCAGTCATATATCCGGCATCTGCTTAAGCAATATTTTTATTGCTTGTGCCCAAATGAATATCCGCACTTCGTTTCCTAATCAGGCTTTCGGTTTTTGTAAACCTCTGCGGCTACCAGGTTTTCACGAAGTTGGTCTTACCTTTTTTGTCATTTATTCGTTTTGTTCCTCGAACTCTTCGGACTTGCCATTCTTTTTTTTATTTAAAAATAAAAAACCTTTATTGCTCGATCTTAGCGATCGTACGAGCACGCTCTTAATCAAGCGCCGTTGCGGGTGAGATCGCATGTTTGTGGTTTGGATCATATTCCACATTATAACGCGCAAGTGCCCATGCCATTCTCGCCATTTTATTTGCTAAGGCAACCGCTACAATATTTTTATGTTTGCGCGCTAATAAATCTTTTAATCGCATACTTCGTTTATCGGTTTTATTTTTAACCCATAGCAGCACTGTTCGTGCTCCATGTATCAATAATGTTCTTATGTAAGTATCTCCACCTTTGCTAATACCCAATAAACGTTCTTTGCCACCACTGCTGTGTTGTTTTGGAACTAATCCTAAAAATGCCGCAAAATGCCTGCCATTTTTGAAATTTGATCCATTTCCTAACACTGTCGCTAAAATCGTTGCTGTTAATTCGCCTATACCTGGTATCGTTTCTAAACGTTGGCAAGTTTCACTTTTTTTAAATAGTTCTGATATTTGTTTTTCACACGCTGTAATTTGGTTATCTATATTTTCAAATTCCTCATATAACATTGCCAACCCCTGCAACAATAAGGCGCTCATGTCGTAAGGATTTTCTCCTAAAATTTCAGCTATTTTTTGCCTAATTTTTGTAACACCTTTTGGAACTGCTATGCCATATTCTGCTATTAATCCTCTTGCCTGATTTGCTAAACCAGTTCGTTGTGCAACCAATAATTGCCGTATTCGGTGTATACTTTGTACATCTTGTTGTTCTATAGTTTTTATATGACAAAATCTCATGTCTGGATCGCGCGCTGCAACTGCTATTGCTTCAGCATCATTTCGATCATTTTTATTTCTTTTTACATATGGTTTTACATATTTTGGGTTAATTAATTTTACCTTATGACCAAGTTTTTCAAATTCTCGACCCCAATAATTTGCTGAACCACATGCCTCCATATAAATATTACAAATCGGTAAATTTGCTACGAAATTAAGCAATTTTGCTCTGCTTATTGCTTTTTCGTAAATTGCCTTACCATTTTTATCAGTACCATGTACCTGAAAAGTATTTTTTGCCAAATCTATTGCTAATGATGTAACATTATTCATGGATTCCTCCTATAATTTTTAAATTGATGAAATCTCAATTTTGGCACTTTAGATGCTGGTTTTCTACTTCAGTAGAAAAGAACGGAGGAGTCCATTTCATTAGGCTTTAGCCTGCGTTTTTAAATCGCAAATCTACGCAAGCTAAAGCTTGCGGCTACCGATTAGAAAATTATAAATTGATTTTATTGAACAAAAAACTCAAATATGAATTACCCACAACAACCCGCTCTCGCCAAAGCTACGGCGGATTATTCGCTTTAAGGCAAAATAAAACATGTAATAAAAAGATGCAGTATAATCAAATAGTTACGAAAAACAGCCTATTTTTTATTTAATTCATTGGCTGCAAACAAAGTATTCTCCATCAAAGAGATAACAGTCATGGGACCAACTACCTTAGGAACTGGAGTAATCCATGAAATGGGTTTGTTTATCGTGTATGAGTTATGTCACAAGAGCGCCATGGTTAAAAGTGATGAAATGGCTTCGGCAGATACCATAGCAACAAAAAAACCTAGCCACAATTTTTTACCAATAAGCCCAGAAGATTCCTTAAAAGCAAAAAAGTAAGTCACTATTTGCCAAAGAGCAAATAATAAAGCAATCATTGAAAACACACTTTCCATTATCGGATGAATTGAGGCTTTACCAGTTGCTATGGCGATGAGGTTCCCATTATTTGGATCAAACAAGCGAATAATACTTATGATGCCCACAAGTAACAGGTAAGGGTACCGTGCAAATGCAGTAGTTCCAAAAAAATCGATAATTCTCGTTCTTTTTTGGCGCAAGATCTTTGTAACTGCAATAAATACCGCAGTAATCACCAGCCAAGAAATCAAATTTTGATAAATAAGCACAAGAAAACTGAAATTTATTTTTGGCCACAGCGCCGTATTACTGCAATCTATCACTCCTGGAAAATAAACTTTAGCAATAGTTCCTAAGTAACTCATAAAGAAAATTATAGCTATACCAAAGATTAAGGCTGGAAATCCTGCTATTTTTTGAAATGGATTTGCGATGAGGGATAGAGTTTCATCTGCTAAAGGTACCTTTTTTGCAAATGCTGCAAGCAGCAATGAATAATCTTTTTTGGAGATTTTATTTTCTTCAAGCAGCGATTTTAGTAGTTCTTTTTCGTTGTTCATTGCAGTTCTCATAGCTTCTGTAACATTTTAGCGGCCTCTTTAGCGTCAATTTTCCCCTTTTCAAGCAAACGCAAAATCTCATTTTTTGAATTACCGTGATTTGTTTCCAGATTTTCAACGGCTTCGATTAATGCATTAAGACGATTTCTTAGCGTTGGGTAAGAAACATTATATTTGCGTGCCATGTCTTTTAAGGCGCCAGAACATTTCACAAAATCCATGATGAATTGTAAATCATCATCAGATAATTTTAGCAAATTAGGAATTTCGAATTTTCCCTCAAATGTGGTTTCGCAATTTGCACATTTAATCTTTGCAACTTGCAATTTAGTACTTCCGCAAGAAGGACATTGTGTGATTATTTTTCCCATATAGTTAAAATTATACCAGTTTTTGTGCTAAGGACGTATGTGTCGTCGCATCATCAGACTTTTTCTCAACAATGCTTGGCGATGGCTGTGCTTAAATTTTAATTAGTCAAGAGGCGCTATCTTGTTTAGCATTGCCATACAAATCACCTCATTTCATTTATTTTACCAAATTGTTCTGTGGAAAATAGGTTAAGGTATGTCACCATCAACCCCAATGGGCTCTAAGAGCGTCTTGTATTATTGGCTCACAAATTTTAAGCATTCTTTGTTGAGAAACATAAGAAGGCATATCGTCATCTTTAAGATCGGCAGCTCTCATGAGTCTTTTTCGAAGTATGCTATTTAAATCCAAACTGTCAGCAATATGTAAAATGTCAGAGCGCAAAACAGCATACGCTGTATATGAGTTATCGTTAGCTAAATTTATAACAGCCCTCGCAATTTGTTGGTTTCTATGCTGCCAGCCATCAAAAAGACTAGAAAAACTCCACTGTGGGGTCGGGTTAGGGTAATCACGCAAATAACTGTTTGCTGCTTCTTTTATTCGACTTCTTAAAACTTCTAATGTTGATTGGCCGGAAGAATTTGTATTATTAACTGGTATTGCCATAAAATTACCTCAATATTTATATTTTTATTTTATTGTTAAAGTTAATTTTTTTGTTGATATTGTAAGCAACCGTACTCAGTGGTACTTATTTATTATTGTAAACATATTTTCAATAAAATCAAATATTATTTTAATTTTTATAAAAACAATTTTAACAATATTGAAATAGTCGAGCAACTTCTAAATACATAATACTGATATTCGACAAAATATGTGAATATATTTGCGAAAAACACGTAATTGTTTTATTACTATTCTCTGATATAATCTTTATCAGACGTTATCAGAGGTGCCGCAAGTTTTTATTAAAAAATATTTTTAAATCAATATGTTATAAATTATTGATCTTTAATTAACAGAGGAAATTATTATGTCATTTAGTGAAATTAAGTATTGGAAAAAAGCCATATCAGACGCCTTGGAAAACTGCATTGAGCATAATTCTCTAGATTTTAAACAATCACTTTCTGAAAAAAACGATAGGTTAAAAGAACATATTAATGCTTTTGGAAACTATGAGCATGGTGGCTGTTTCGTTTTCAGCGTAGCTAAATTTAGTATTCTGGATTTGCCCTCTAATCAAGAAGAAATTATACAAAAAATAACACACTTAGCAAAAGATACACAAGATCCTCCTTTAAATGTAAAGGTATTTTTATTAGATGTTGAGGAGAAAAAGCTGCTATGTATTTGTATTAATTCTTCTAGCACAAAACCGGTGTTTATTAAAGACCGTGCTCCATTTGGAGGTAGTTCTTGTTTTAAAAGAAGTGGTTCATCAACAATTCCTATGACAAATGATGAAATACGGATGTTATTAGCAAAATCGACAGATATTTCTTATGATGAAACATCAGTTGATGAAGCTTCACTCGAAGATTTGGATTTATCATCTCTGAAAAGTTTTATACCAAACCTTGATTTTAACAATCTGAACGCAGACACTAATCTGATGACATTGTTAGACAACCGAATTTTATGTGGTAGTAAAACTAATTACCAGATTACAGTGGCTGGTTGGATAATTTTTGCTATTAACCCTCAAAGCAACTCAATATTTGCCAATGCATATATTGAATTTCAAATGTTTAGAGGAATCACAAGAGAAGAACCTATAAAAAAACAAGCATTCAAAGGAAATTTACCTCAACAAATAAAACAAAGCATAAATATGTTATTACAAAATATATGGGTAATACCAAAAATAGAAGGAATACAGAGGAAAGATATTCCCCTTTATAGCACAGAGATACTACGTGAGGTAATAACAAATGCAGTGGTTCATAGGGATTATAAAAAGATGCATCAACCGGTAAAAATTGCGTTATTTAGCGATAGGATAGAAATTGAAAATCCTGGAGGTTTGATGCCAGGATTGACAACGTTAAATTTAGTACATAGGCGCGATTGGCGAAACCCGTTGGTAGCAGAATTGATGAGTAAATTTGGGTTTGGCGAAATGGATGGCCAGGGAATTGATAGACTTTATGTAGCAACGCTAGCGTTAAAAATTCCAACACCAGTTTTTATTGACAACAAAATTTCTTTTAAAGTGATTTTATCAAGTCCAAAAAAATATG
>PLMI01000104.1 GCA_003142435.1 Coxiellaceae bacterium
ATGGTAAGTACTTTAGTTTTATTTGATAATCTTTCATTAAGTTCCTGCAATCTATTTCTATAATGTGCTTTTTTAGAATCAAATTCCTTTAAATTGTCAATCGCTTTATTTATTTCGTCTTCATTTACTTTGCCTGCCTCGGATACAGGACCACGAAGTCCGTATGTTTCTGCAACTTTTGATAGAGACTTCTGTCCACGAATAATGAGTTCAGCTTTTATAACCTTTGCAAGACCTCCTGCTAAAGCTATAGCGTCAGATAAGGGTAACTGATCCGATCGAGGTAATGATTTAATAATATCTTGCGTAATATAAAAACCATTTCCAGCAGAACCAAGCAATCTCGTTAAAAAAAATCTTTGAGCATTAACTATATCTCGGAACAATTGCAACTTTTGCTGCTCTGTACCACCAAAAACAGAAATTAAATTCTGCATAGTACTTAAATAGATGTCATAAGCTTGTAAATCTTGAATAGAGAAAATGAAAGGCAATCGATATGTTTTATATTGCTGACATTCATCGAAAAATGGCTTAATATCTTCTTTACCTGCTTGCACTAACAATCTATCCAAAGAACCTCTATAAGTATTTTCCTTCTGCTGAAGACTTTTATAAAACGTCAAACATTCCAAATGTTCCTCTAGTGAAATAATGCCTTGCTGTACCTCTTGGAATTTTCCCTGATTTCTACAGTAACGATAAAGATCTTTGCCATATTCCACACGCACCGCTTTAAAAACTTCTGAAAGGCTTTTTATGAAACCAAGAACGGTTGATGGCATGTCTAAACCATCTAGCACTAGAGCTTTTAATTTAGCATCAATTCGCGGCATTATAAAATCTTCTTTAGGAACCTCAACTCGTACTGCCACCGTTGTTTTCTTGCTGGCACTAGAAGGAGAAGCAAGTGATGGTAGTGATTGCGACAGCATCCTCGACACCTTTTCATATCTTTGTTTTATATTGGCACCAGCAACATTTTCGGTTAGCAGGTTAGCCAATGTGTAGGGATTTTCGCAAGCTTCAATTAGCGCTTTAAGATCTGGAGCAATTACTTCGTTACCGGAAATTCTTGAAATGCGTCGTAGCAAATTAAAAATAACGTCATCTGAGAATTTCGAATTGAAAAGTTCATCAAAAAAATTCTGCCATTCATCAAAACACTTTCGCTGGTCTCCTGCCGCTGGATTGCCTCCTACCTGAGGTTCAAATAAGCTGCATTTACAAGCTAAAATAATATAGCTCCTGGCAGTGGTTCGCTCTGTACCATCAGGCGGGTTACCTAAAGATTTCCTCAACGTCTCATATACACGTAACTTCTGAAAAGGGTTATTTTTACATTTAGTCAATTTGTCAATAATGTGCAATAACGCTCTTGCTTGCTCACTATCATCCATGCTTTGCAAAACAGTAATTAACACTGATTCAAGTGAAGGAGGATTAGTTCTCGGCAGAGGAGCAATTGGAGAGTTCTTATTTATCGGGTTTGGCTGAAATGAATAAGCATTTTTAACATCTGTAGAAAACCAACTAAAAAGAGACATGAAATATACCTCGTTATTAAAATTTATAATTATCTTATTATTTAAAATTTGAAAAAGGTTGAAATGTGCATATTTAATTGTTCTTCTTTAATACACATAATATGATGGTAAAGATTATATCGACCAATATATTGCAAAGCAAATATATAAACCCACATTGGCTAAAATTAGCGAATAATCTTTCAATATCTGTTTTAATTAGCTTATTTATTCAATTTCCACTGGCTTAATTTTCCAAATGTCCTTGCAATATTCAAGAATAGCTCTATCTGAAGAGAATTTACCCATGTGCGCAACGTTTAAAATAGACATTTTGGTCCATAAAAATTCATCTTTATAGACCGCGCTGACTTTATCCTGGCAGTCAACATAAGATTGATAATCGGCACACAGCATAAATTCATCGTGATTAACAATTGAATCAACCAGTGGTTTAAATAAAGTAACATCTCCATCTGAAAAGTAACCTGATGATATAAGATCCAGCGCTTCTTTAAGCTCAGCATTATTTTCGATTATATTTTTTGGATTATAACCTTTTTCGCGCAACGCAGTTAATTCCTCGACAGTCATGCCAAACAAAAAGAAATTTTCATCTCCAACTTCTTCACGGATTTCAACGTTAGCTCCGTCAAGCGTGCCAACTGTCAAGGCGCCATTCAATGAAAATTTCATATTGCCTGTTCCAGAGGCCTCTTTACCCGCCGTTGAAATTTGCTCTGATACATCCGCGGCGGGATAAATGCGCTCAGCATGTTTGACGTTATAATTCGGTAAAAACACTACTTTTAAGCGATTTTTTACCGCTTTGTCGTTGTTGACTACATGAGCAATAGAATTTATTAATTTAATAATCAACTTGGCAAGAAAATATCCAGGGGCAGCTTTGCCCGCAAAAATAGAAGTTCTTGGCACCATGTCAAGATNNGTATAAAGTAACAACGTATAAAGCGTTTAAATGCTGTCTTTTATATTCATGAATGCGTTTTGCCTGAATGTCAAAAATTGAATGCGGATCAACTTCTACGCCAACTTTATCACGAATAATATTCGCCAGTATTGTTTTGTTATTTAATTTAACTGCGTGCCACTTTTTATGAAAATCTAAATTTTCTGCTAATGGAACAAGGCCTCGCAAGTTCTCCAATTTTTTAACCCATGAATCTCCAATGGCTTCAGTAATTAAACTAGAAAGCCCTGGATTTGCCAGCTGCAAAAAGCGCCTTGGCGTAATGCCATTAGTTTTATTGCAAAATTTATCGGGCCAAAGATCGTAAAAATCACGCAGCACTTCCTTTTTCAAAAGTTCTGAATGTAAAGTTGAAACGCCGTTAATATAAGAGCTGCCAATACATGCTAAATTAGCCATACGCACAAAGTGCTCGCCGCTTTCATCAATCAAAGAAAGGTTTTTAATTTTTTCCTGATCATTGTGAACGAGAATGCGTACTTTATTTAAAAAACGCTGATTGATTTCTAAAATAATTTCAAGATGCCGCGGCAACACCTCTTTGAAAAGCGGCAATGGCCACTTTTCTAACGCTTCCGGCAGCAAAGTGTGATTGGTATAACAAAAGGTTTTTTGCGTAATGCTCCAAGCTTTATCCCATTCTATTTGGAACTCATCAACTAAAAGACGCATCAATTCTGCGACGCCTATAGATGGATGTGTGTCATTTAATTGCACGGCGTATTTATCAGCGAAATTTTCTAAATTTTTATTGCGCTGCAAATAAATGCGAATCATATCGCGTAACGCGCTCGACACAAAAAAGTACTGTTGCTCCAGGCGCAAACGTTTACCAACCAATGGCTCATCATTTGGATAAAGGACTTTAGTAATGTTCTCAGAAGACATTTTTTCCTGAACAGCTTTATAATAATCACCGACGTTAAATGCCTGAAAGTCAAATGACTCTACAGCTTCTGCCTTCCATAACCGCAAAAAACTGGCGTTAGTTGCCTGATAACCAATCATAGGAATATCATAGGCAACGCTTTTGACAACGCGGTGCGGAATCCACTCAACCTGATAACGCCCGTTTTTATCAAAATAGCCTTTAGTACTTGTNNTTTTATATCGAATGAAATTTCAGGCCGCGGAACTTCCCAGGGATTGCCAAATCTTAACCATTTATCAGTATTTTCCACCTGCCAGCCATTTAAAATCCCCTGATTAAAAATACCAAATTCATAACGTATACCATAACCAATCGAAGGAATATTTAAAGTTGCCAGCGAATCCATGTAACAAGCAGCTAAACGACCCAAACCTCCATTGCCTAATCCGGGTTCTACTTCATGGGCAATAAGGTCATCTAAATTTAAATTAAGATCAGAAAGAGCTTCACGCACGTTTTCCCTTATTCCGAGATTGTTAAGATTGTTTTCTAATTGGGGGCCCAATAAAAATTCAGCAGAAAAATAGCAAATTGTGCGTGATTCTTTTTTGTAAAAAGTGCGCGCACTCTGAGTCCATAAATCCATCAAGCGATCGCGCACAGTATAAGAAAGCGCCATGTAATAATCATTAGTTGTGGCAACTTCCGGAAATTTTCCTTGAATACAACAAAGATTATCAAGAAATGTTTGTTTAATTGCTTCTGTTTGTAACCCTAAGCGAAGTGAATCTTGCACTTTTTTTGGCATATCGTTCTCCTGAAATTTGTTTTTGTACCGTACAAAATATTTAAAGTATAAAAAGAGAGAAATTAATTAACATAACCGCAACCCGACATAAGCGCATGATAACATTATGAAATTTAAGATAAAAATAATATGCCGCGTTTTTTGCGGCACAATA
>PLMI01000027.1 GCA_003142435.1 Coxiellaceae bacterium
TCCCTTATGTCGAGTTGAGGTTTTGATATATACTACAGGTATAATGTGACCCCGCTCAAAACCAACTAAAAAAGCGATTCTAGCATTTTCAAGATCTTTGCAAGAATCTCTTGCCTCTTGTATACATTTTTCTAGTTCCTCCATTTTTTCTACAGGAACTATTCTTGCTTTGTACTTCTCATAATAATACGCCGCAACAGCTTTTGCTCCCGTTGGGGTCATTATTATTCGTCGAATATCTTCTTCTTTGCCAAGAATCATACGATCATACACAGCAAATGCTGCTATATCTGTTCTATGCATATAATTTTTTTGTTATTTTATTAAGTGTGTTTAACCAATAATTGCCACAGAAATTGCAACGAAAAATCGGACTAATTTCTATATTTCTCCATCTGTTAACAATAATTATAGATCATGAGTATTAAGGGAACATTAAATAATAAATCACCTAACAGGACTCAAAATTTATCTAATAAAAATAAAGATAAAATATAATGAAATGGAATTAACTAACTAAAACCGTGAGGTATTAAATTACCTGTATTTGAAGTACTACAATGTGATTTTAACAAGACATGAATTTATGGTAACTACAGGTAGCCGCAGATTTTAAATTGCGGCTACCAAATGATATTAAAGATTTTCAAACTAATGATTTCAAACTGTTGATTTGCTCAAATCCTTACCTGACTTTTCTTTCAACGCTGCATGCGCTGCTGCAAGTTTTGCAATCGGTACACGATATGGCGAACAACTTACGTAGTTCAAACCGAGTTTATGACAAAAAATTATTGACTGCGGATCACCTCCGTGCTCACCGCAAATACCCATCTTAAGATCTTTCTTAACTTTGCGGCCTTTTTCAACAGCGATCTTCATCATCAAACCGACGCCACTCTCATCGATACTTACAAATGGATCTACCGGCAAAATACCTTTTTCTACGTAAAAAGGTAAAAATCTTCCGGCGTCATCGCGTGATAAGCCAAAAGTCGTTTGTGTAAGGTCATTAGTACCAAATGAATAAAAATCTGCCTGAACCGCGATTTCATCAGCCGTAATCGCTGCACGAGGTAATTCAATCATTGTGCCGATAGTGTAGGAAACTTTGGTGTGGTATTGCGCTTGCACTTCGAATGCGACTTTATTCACGAGTTCACGCATCATCTGCAATTCGATAACGTGGCCAACTAAAGGAATCATAATTTCCGGTTTAACTTTTATATTTTGTTTTGCAAGCTCGCAAGCAGCTTCCATAATCGCCCGTGCTTGCATCGCATAAATTTCCGGATAAGTGATACCAAGCCGGCAACCGCGATGGCCCAGCATTGGATTAAATTCATGCAATGCTTTATTTCTGTCTTTTAGTTTGTCAAGAGGAACGTCCATCTGCAAAGCCAAAGCATTTAATTCCTCATCAGTGTGAGGTAAAAACTCATGCAGAGGCGGATCAAGAAGACGAATTGTAACCGGCAAACCAGCCATCGCTTTAAATATACCTTTAAAATCGTTTTTTTGATACGGTAATAATTTTGCTAATGCGCGTTCTCTTTCTTGTAAGCTATCGGCCAAAATCATTTCTCGCACTGCGCTTATGCGGTCGGCTTCAAAAAACATATGTTCAGTACGGCATAATCCAATACCTACCGCACCAAAATTTCTTGCGACCGTTGCATCGTTTGGTGTATCAGCGTTAGCACGGACTTCTAGCGAACTAAATGCATCAACCCATTTCATAAATATGTCAAAATCACCAGTTAGAGTAGGTTTGACTAATTGAGTTTTGCCCAAAATTATTTGTCCTGTCGTTCCATTCAGAGTTATATAATCACCTGCTCTGATCGTTTGTCCATCAACTGCAAAATATTGATCTGCTTCATGGATATTGATAGCACCGCAGCCAACGATACAGCATTTTCCCATTCCGCGTGCAACTACTGCGGCATGTGACGTCATGCCGCCACGTGCAGTTAAAATGCCCTGCGCTGCATTCATACCGCCGATATCTTCAGGAGAAGTTTCAGTTCGAATTAAAATTACCTGCTCTCCTTTTTCTGCTGCCGCTTCCGCCGCATCGGCTGTAAATACTACTTTACCTACCGCTGCACCTGGCGAGGCTGGCAATCCTTTAGCAATCACTTTAATACTAGCCTTTGGATCTATCATCGGATGCAGTAATTGATCGAGTTGAGCAGGATCAATGCGCATTACAGCGGTTTTCCTATCGATCAATTTTTCTTTTACCATATCTATAGCAATCTTAAGTGCAGCAGCTGCAGTACGTTTACCAACCCGCGCCTGCAACATATAAAGCTTACCATCCTGCACGGTAAACTCGATATCCATCATGTCTTTATAATGTTTTTCCAGTTTGTTATAAATTTGGGTAAGTTCTTTGTAAGCTACTGGCAAACTTTTTTTCAATTCGTCAATTCGCATCGGCGTACGAATTCCGGCAACAACGTCTTCTCCTTGCGCATTCATTAAAACTTCTGCAAAGAATTTTCGCTCACCAGTCGAGGGGTCACGGGTAAAACCTACACCAGTACAAGAGGTATCACCCATATTGCCGAACACCATTGCCTGCACATTACAAGCTGTCCCCAGATTTCCCGGAATATTATTTAATTTACGATATTTAATTGCGCGCTCTCCAAACCAAGAACCAAATACCGCGTTGATTGCTTTTTTCAATTGTTCGTAAGGATCGCTAGGAAATTCTTCGCCAGTATTTTTTCTGTAAATTCCCTTGAAATCTGTAGCCAATTCTTTTAGATCATCTGCTGAAAGATCGGTATCGAGAGATACGTGACGCGCTTTCTTCATCTCATCTAATGCATGTTCAAATTTCTGTCTATCTACACCCATAACAATACTACTAAACATAGTTATAAAGCGCCGATATGCATCATAAACAAAACGCGGATTATCCGTTTTTTTTATCAATGCTGCGATTGTAGTTTGATTTAACCCGAGATTTAAAACTGTATCCATCATTCCCGGCATTGAAAATTTAGCGCCGGAACGAACTGATACTAATAAAGGATTTTCAGCACCGCCAAAGGACATCCCCATGACTTTCTCAATTTTCTTGAGATTCTCCAAAACTTGTTCCCACATTCCTGCCGGATATTTTTTATTATTTTGAAAATATAAATTACAAACTTCAGTAGTAATCGTAAATCCTGCCGGTACTGGTATTTTAAGATTTGTCATCTCTGCCAATCCCGCTCCTTTGCCACCCAGCAAATCCTTCATACTCCCGGAACCATCGGCATGTCCCGCACCAAAATAATATATATATTTAGGAATTTTTGCAGACTTCGAAGGCTTGATTTTTGCAATCTTTTTTGCTTTTGTAGTTTTTGCAGTTTTGATTTTTTTAACAACTTTTTTTGGCGTTACTTTTCTTGACATAACAAATCCCCTTTTATAAAAAATTGATTATGAAACCCGTAGTTATTGTTACAGAATAAATAAACTGATTATCGTAAATATTAAATATATGGTCAATATTTTTGTTTTTTGAGTATAATTATGCATTTTTCGTAACATATTGATTTTACTAATATTTTTTATTACATGTTTTTTGTGATTTTTTGTTAAAATGGCACAAGAACGAATGAATTATTTACTTTCAAACAGGACATCATTATGCGTTTTATAAAGATCGCAATTATTTTTTCAGTATTCATTTTCAATGTTAATTTGGCCGCTGCAGAACAAAAATCAGTATTAGTTTTACTGAATGTTACTCCATCGCCACAATCTGTTGACTATGTAAATAATCAAAAACAATTTCAGCTTCATACCCTTCTTACCGAACAGCGCCATCCTAAAACAATGGATTTATACTATCAACTAACCAGCAATACAACGGCAGGATTGCAATCCTTGTTTGCGGTAGACGAAGATATCACTAAAAAACTGCAGCAAATCACATCTGATCCAAAAGAGATGCGTATTTTAAACCAGACACAATCCAAAAGCGCATTTCTGAATTAACCGATCCACTAAGTAAAATGACAGACGCTGAAACAGAAACTTATGCTTCGCACCACTTTTCAACTTATTTTGCTGATCGCGCAGTGTTAACTGTTTTTACTGATTCGACGTAAAGATCACCAACATTCAGACTTTCACCATTAGATACCATAAATGAACCAGCCAGAAAATCGTGGATTCAAATTTGGAATCCAGCCAAAGACCAACAAGCTGCATGGTTGACTTTTCTAAAGCGAGCATTTCACGGATTGAATTATGATTTTTATCAACCACATTTTACAAACGAGATTCAAAATCCATATTTGCGAACGTCTGCATTAAACAGCTTAAAAAAAGCCGGTGATGATCAACAATATTTATATGATTTTTCATTTTCAAAATCTAATATTAAAAAGTTTGGTCCTAATCCTGGAGATTTGGGAGTCATTGTACTTCTTCCGAATGAATATCAGGTTAATCCTGTATTTAAACAATGGCTAGATTTATTTACGGCTAATAACGCAAAGGTGGAGATTGTATTAATAAACACTGACAACAAACTCATTTCTAATTTAAAGCAATCTTATCCAAATGCTGACATAATCAATGCGCTAATTTCAGATCGAAATGACCCATTTACTTTGCGCCAACAAATAGGGTTAAAGATGCTGCTAAATGCACATTCCACTGCTGTTATGGCGAAACTTGGCCTCGTTGTTGGCAATACAATGACTAATGTTAATCCGGGGAATTTAAAATTAATCGGGCGTGCAACGTATTTGATTGAAAACCATGTTAACGATGCTTTATTACAACAAAAACTACAGAAGAAATATACTAAATACAATCTAATAAATTATTCCGATGCAAATGCTGTGTTATTTGACGCCATAGAATATGTGCAAAAAAACAACAAAACTATGCAGGTCTCAGAGGTAGCATTATCTATTGTTCGAATTTTAGAAAGTATTAAAAAAGATCAGGCTATAACATGGGATGAAACAGCCAATATTTTACAAGCTAAAACTTTGCAACAATATTTAAAAGATTATGGAGGAAAATCTTTTCAGAAGGTCAATCCCTTGATTTTTACTTTATGTCCTCTATTTTTTTAATATAAGAAACTCCCCATGATTGCAAGTTAGCTAGCACTGATTTTAAAGTCTCGCCAATTTCACTTAAAGAATATTCTACTTTGGGCGGGACAACAGGAAAAACTTTACGTACAATAATTTTATCTTGTTCAAGTTCGCGCAAATGTGCCGTCAACATTCTTTGTGTGATTTCCGGAATTCCGCGCTTTAACTCACTAAACCGTTTCTTTCCACTCATAAGTAAAAATAAAATCCAAAGCTTCCTCTTTCCGCTCAATATTTTTACGGCTGCATCTACCGGGCATTTAAAGTTAAGTTTTCTTTTGCTCATAAATTTCTTATAGTATAAAAAACGATACTATATAACTTTTTTGTAAGTACTTCAAAAATTATTTGTATCGGTTATAATAATATATAAAAACAGGTCAGGAGCAATACATGAAAAACATCAACAAAATTTTATCCGATTTTGAAAACTATATAATCGAGTCAATGGAAACTTCGCAAACACCGGGAGTTGTTATCGGTATTGCAAAAGACAACAGAGTAATTTACAAAAAAGCTTTCGGTGTGAAAAAACTGGGTGCTAAAGACCCTGTAGATACGCAAACTATTTTTCAAATCGGCTCAATTACCAAAGCGTTCACTGCAACTTTAATGGCGATCTTAGTTAATGAAAAAAAGATAAATTGGCAAGATAAAGTCATAAATTTTCTGCCTGAGTTTCAAATGTACGACCCATGGGTAACTCGTGAATTTGCAGTTGAAGACTGTTTTACTCACCGAACTGGTTTGCCCCCTGCCGCCGGTTTAAATTTATTGAGTTTTGGTTTTGATCAAAAGCACTTGATTCATAGTTTGCGTTATGTAAAACCTGTATCGAGTTTTCGCTCCACTTTTTGCTATCAAAATATACCTTATATAGTAGCAGGGAAAATTATCGAGAATATTACAGGAAAAAGCTGGGAGCAAAATTTACAAGAGCACATTTTGGCACCGTTAGAAATGAAACATGCATATCCTAACTTTGCAGCTCTTTGCCAAAAAGAAAAAAATTTTGCTTTTTTGCACAAAACTCAAAATAGTAAACAGGTCGCTATACCAGCTAATTGGCCATATCACAATTGGGCAAACACAATAGGTGCAGGCGGTAGCATCTGCGCCAATGTTGACGATACCTTAAAATGGCTCAATTTTCAGCTAGGGTATAATACAGGAAAAATTTTGCCTCATGAAACAATTTGTGAGTTGCATCGACCCATTGTAACAGCTAAAAATGACCAATTGATTTTATTAAAACTCAAAGAATGGCAGGAAACACTGCAATATGGCCTGGGGTGGATTTCTTCGGATTTTAAACCAAACCGTATTGTTTATCATGCAGGTGGTACACTAGGTCACACGACAATGGCTGCATTTATTCCAGAAGAAAATTTAAGTATTGTTATTTTGACCAACAATAAAAATTTATTGATTTTTTCTTTATTACGTGATTTTTATGATCGTTATTTTGGCAAGCAGCATCGAAACTGGAACAAAATACTTTACGATGTGTTTCAAAAAGTAAACGCTGCAAATAAGATCCCCTCTAAAACTGCTGCAAATCATAGTGATTTTCGTCGTTATACCGGGACTTATTATAATGAAGCATATCAAAATGCAATTATAGATCTGGAAAACGGGCATCTAGTTATGACTTTAGGAAAAAATAAAACTAGATTTGCTTTGCAAACCTGGAATAACACCTGTTTTGCACTTAATTGGTCGGGCGGTAAAAACGCAGTTACACCAACTTTTATTGATAAACCCGATTTTGTAACTTTTGCATACGACAATTTTGAACAAGTTGAATCCATGACTCTCACACTTCTCAATGAACTTGATGGCTTAGGAGTATTTAAAAAAGTGAAATAGTAATCTTATTAAACTCTTGAATTATGAGATTAAGTACAATATCATCTCGTATAATTCAAAACTTGCCACCTTAAAAATATGAAATCTAAAACCATGATGATTCTTTCCGGAGATATCGGAGGTACTAGCACAAGAATGCAGTTAACGGAGTTTGATCGCGATGAGCAAATGCATCTTTTGAAAAGCATCCATTATAGCAACCAAAATTTCGCTAGTTTTTCCGATATTATCGATACTATCTTAAAAGAAACAGCCATTCAAAAAAAACAAATTAGCAGTATTTGCTTTGGCGTAGCCGGTCCCATTATAAATGGCAATGTACAATTTACTAATCTTCTATGGGCTATAAATTCAGACGACCTCAAAACACAATTTGATTTGCAACATGTTTCTCTTATTAATGATTTTGAAGCGATTGGCTATGGCATCGAAACTTTAACAAAAAATGATATTGAAACTTTACAAGAAGCAGAACCAAGAGAGAAAGGATTAAAAACTTTCGTTGGTGCGGGAACGGGACTTGGAGTTGGATTTATGACATTTTTTGATGACTCGTGCAGAGTCCATCCAACAGAAGGAGGCCACATAGATTTTGCACCAACTGACGACATTCAAGTGGAATTACTAAATTACCTGCGAAAAAAATATCATCGCGTCTCATTTGAGCGCTTGCTTTCCGGCCCTGGTCTAGTAAACATTTATCGTTTCGTCCGCGATAATAAAATCTTCGAAGAAGAAGAAAATGCAGAGCTCCGTTTTCTTTTAGAAAGTGAGCAAGAGATTGACATCGCAGCAACCATCTCCGAATATGCGATCAAACACAAAGACATCTTAGCAATTCGTGCTCTTGATATTTTCATTCGCATTTATGGCTCTTTCGTCGGTGATTTAGCTCTCTCAATGTTTCCCTATGGCGGTATTTACATCGTTGGCGGCATCGCACCAAAACTACTGCCACAAATCCAGCAAGGCGGTTTCATGGAAAGATATCTTGATAAAGGCAGAGTATCTGGTGTGTTGAAAAACTTTCCAATATATGTTGTCACTAACACAAAAGTTGGCCTGCAGGGAGCTGCAATTTACGCACACAAAAATTTAGAATTTTAAACAACGGGGCCATTCTTGACCCTATATTCAAGAGATTAACATATGTCATTAACACCACAAACAGTAAAGTTATTAGATAGTATTGCAAAAGCAAGAACAATTCACGTCACTGAAATACCTCTGGAAAAAATTAGAGAATTGGCGCTAACTACAGCTCGCGCTTTAGGCGGCATTCCAAAAACCATAAACAAAACTGAACAAATAGAAATTGATGGACCATCAGGCAAAATCGCTCTGAGAATCTATACTCCAAATTTAAGCTCTGACCTTGAAGGTTCACCTACTCCAGCCTTGATTTACTTTTTTGGCGGTGGATTTGTCTGGGGTAGTATTGATACTCATGACATCATTTGTAGAGATTTGACACACACCACTAATTGCAAAGTCATTTCTGTTAATTACAAACTTGCTCCCGAATATAAATATCCCGTAGCTGTTAATGAAGCATTTACTGCAACAAAATCGGTTTTTACCAATGCCAAACAGTTAAATATTGACTCTAAAAAAATTGCAATTAGTGGTTATAGCGCAGGCGGCAATTTAGCAGCTTTAACTGCTTTAAAAGCACGTGACGAAGGGTTACAACTCGCCTATCAAATCTTATTCTGTCCATGGTTAGATCTTTCTTGTAGTTTTCCATCATATAAAAAGTACGCGCAAGATTATTACGTACTTGATCAAAAAACCATAGATTTTTTCGTTAACCATTACTTACCAAATGAAATCTCTACCACTGATCCAAAAGTATCACCAATTTGGGAAAATAATTTGCGCGGACTCCCGCCAACACTGATTGTTTCTGCAGAATTTGATCCTTTAGCTGATGAAAACAAGCAATACAGTGAAAACCTAAAGGCCGCAGGAGTTAAAGCCTCAAACATATGTTACTCAGGTCAGATTCATGCTTTTATTTCTTATAGAGGCGTACTTGAGTTGGAAAAAGATCCTTTAGACGAAGTAGGGTCAATTTTAAAAGACTTTTTTAAAAAAAAATAAATCGGGTCAGGAATTAAAAGAAGTAATGATAAAGAAGGCATAAAAAAAGCAGATAAAACGCAACATATTGATTTTACTACATATTTTTATTACATGATTTTGTGTTTTTATGTTTAAATGTTAGAATTATCAGTTAACATAAAAAGTAATCTATTTGCTATGCAGCAAGCGCTTTCTAAATATTTAGTTATTGGCAGCGGCCAAATGGCTTCTCATTTTTGCCACTACCTAAAATTGCTTAATATTAGCCATCAGCAATGGGCACGCAATAATAATTCAGCGGATCAACTACAAGAATTCATATCTGACGCATCACATATTTTACTTCTCATTAAAGATTCTGAAATAATAAAATTTTACAATCAAAATGCGAATCTAAATTCCAAACCATGTATTCATTTCTCAGGAAGCGTTGTAGCAGACAATATTTTTGGTGCTCATCCTTTAATGACCTTTGGCAAAAATTTATATCTGTTAAAAGATTATCAAAAAATTCCATTCATTTTAGAAGATACATGTCCTGATTTTCATAAAATTCTACCGGGTTTACCCAATAAAAGTTTTCGAATACCAAAACAACTGAAAGGCTTTTATCACGCATTATGTGTTTTAAGTAGTAATTTTTCTTGTATTTTATGGCAAAAATTTTTCTCTGAATTACAAAATACTTTGCATCTGCCAATCGAAATTGCAAAACCTTACTTAGAACAGACAACCAAAAATCTATTATTGCAACCAGAGCAAGCTTTAACCGGTCCATTAATGCGCAATGATCTAGAAACAATTGAGGCTAATTTAAACGCATTAAAAAATGATCCTTTTTGCGATGTTTACAAAGCAATGCTTAAAATTTTTAAACGTGACTACAAATTATGAAAACTGTACTTGATTTTCAAAAAATGAAAGATAGTAATACTAAAATCAGCATGGTTACTTGTTATGATTTTTGGTCTGCAAAAATTATTGCTAAAAGTGACATCGATTGTATTTTAGTTGGCGACAGTCTTGCAATGGTTATGCACGGAAACGAAACTACGATTCCAGCAACAATAGATATCATGGCGCTACATATTCGTGCAGTTGCAAAAGGAGCAGTAAACAAATTTATCATTGGAGATTTGCCATTTTGCTCTTACCGAAAAGATTTAAATACCTCTATGAATAACGTAGAGGAAATAATCCGCGCTGGAGCTCAAGCAGTAAAACTGGAAGGCATAATTGGTAATGAGCAAATAATTGATCATATTGTAAACTCCGGAATTCCTGTCATGGGGCACATAGGCTTAACGCCGCAGCACATTAATCAACTGGGTACTTTTCGCGTACAAGGAAAGAACGAGACACTAGCAAATAAATTACTAGAACAGGCATTACTCTTGGAAAAACTAGGATGTTTTGCAATAGTCATAGAATGTGTCCCACAAAAACTTGCTCAAATTATAACGCAGCGCTTGTCAATTCCAACAATTGGAATAGGCGCAGGATCGCATACTTCAGGNNTTTCAAACCCAAATTTGTCAAAAATTATTTAAATGGAAACTTTTTAATTACAGAAGCGCTAAATATTTATAATAATGAAGTGAAAAATGGCATTTTCCCAGCAGATGAGCAAAGTTATGATAATTAAATCTATTGCTGATTGGCTTAAAGTGCACAAACAAATTTCTACATCAAGAGATATAGGCTTTATTCCAACCATGGGAAATTTACACTTGGGTCATCAAAGTCTTTGCGAAAGATCAAAAAAAGAAAATGACATAACAGTACTTAGTATTTTCATAAATCCCACCCAATTTGATTGTACTAAGGATTTCTGCGCCTATCCAAAAACAATCTCGGAAGATATAAAACTTGCAGAAAAAACAGGTGTTGATTTTGTATTTATGCCCAATTATGCAGATTTATATCCTGATAATTACACTTATAAAATCATCGAAAATGATTTAAGTAACCAAATGGAAGGCATGCATCGTCATGGTCATTTTGATGGTGTCCTGACTATTGTCATGAAATTATTTATGATTATACAACCAACGAAAGCATATTTTGGTGAAAAAGATTGGCAGCAACTACAACTGGTTAAAGGCATGGTTAAAGCATTGCATAGCAATATAGAAATTGTATCCTGTCCAACAATACGCGATATAAATGGATTGGCTTTAAGCTCACGCAATAATCTTCTTAATAAACAGCAATACCAAATTGCAATTAATTTTCCTAAATTATTGATGAGCGACAAAAGTCTCACTGAAGTTAAAACACTTTTAGAAAAACTGGGTATAAAAGTTGATTATATAGAAGAGCATTATGGACGCAGATTTGCTGCCGTAAGATTAGGCAATGTGAGATTAATTGATAATGTTGAAATCAAATAGCAAAGCAACAAAAGGTCAAATACTAACATCATCTATAATTTTTGCCATTATGAAATCATTGTCAGTTAAACCACCAGAGGCGTGAGTAGTCAAAGTCACTTTTAATTTATTATATATCAAAGTAAAATTTGGATGGTGCCCCTGTTCCTCAGCGATAATAGAGAGTAAATCCAAGAAATATTTCGCTTCGATAAAATCCTTAAATATAAATTCTCTAACTAATTTTTTATCTTCAATTAAATTCCAACCGTTAACCGCTACTATTAATTTTTCAATTTTATTTTTTTCTAAAGGCGGCGTCCCTGCTGCACATGGAATACATTTAATCTGCTCTGCTTTGGGTATTGATAAAGATGGAGATTCGATTATTTTTTGTAAATTATCCAATACATCCTGATAGTTTGGCTCATTGGTAATTTCATTAACAATTTGAATATATCGGATTACATCATTACTATCAACAATAACAGTAGCACGTGCTAATAGGTTAAGCTCTTTTATCAACAACCCGTAATTAATGCCAAAAGATGAATTTTTATAATCAGAAAGTACACTGATATTATTTATTGAATTTAAAGAACAAAATCTTTTTTGTGCAAAAGGCAAATCTTTGCTTATTCCCACAATTGCAACATTTGGTGATAGGCTACCCGCATTTTTATTGAACTGCTTCACTTGAAGATCACAGGTTGGTGTGTCTAAAGAAACAAACGAGGTTAAAATTTTAATTTTACCCTGAAAATTGCCTAGCGTTACTTCCTCCAGCTTATCATTCATCAGTTTAAAATTTGGTGCTAACATACCTACTTTTATTTTTCCTCCAACCAAAGAAAGCTTATTTCCTTTCATCGAAACATTTTTGTTTTCCATTTTTTTAGGTCTTTTTATCCTCTAGATTATATGATGTTTTTTCTACTATTTAAAAGCTTTTTACACTATTTTTTTTAT
>PLMI01000139.1 GCA_003142435.1 Coxiellaceae bacterium
CTTTTTAATCCTATAAATTTACCCTATCTTTATAATACTCATAATTCATAAAAATCACAAAAATAACAATTTACTATAAAACCACTTCAAATATTGCTATTAAAATGAGCAAATTATATAATGCTAAAATATATTAATTTATATTTTTATAAGGAGTAAAACATGAAACGGAAAATATTTATAATTGGTCCAATTGTCTTTTGCTTTACAGTAATTGCTGCTTTTTTTATAAGTAGTTGTAACACTGTGCATGGGTTTGGTCAGGACATGGAAGCTGGTGGAAAATCGCTCCAAAAAACATCAACGGAGCCCAACTCATCTGCTTCAACGAAATCAGACACAAACTAGTAGTGCTGTGATAAAATAGTTAAGGAAAAACTGACAATAGTTAGTTAGGTTTATCAAGTTTCAAATAACCTTATTCTTTTGAAGTAACTTTAATATACTGTCACTTAATAAAATCAAAGCCTTCATTTATTTTTTTAAAACGAAGGCTTTAATTACTACCTTACCAAATCAATCCTGATATGGTTTTACACCAAGCATTGTAGATACAGTTACAAATTCATATCCCTTCTTCTTAAGATCAGCAATTATTATCGGTAATGCCTCGACAGTTTTTTGCCGATTCCCTCCTCCATCATGCATATCTATTATGGCGCCAGAATGAGCATGCATTATCACTAAAGAAGCAATTTTATCTGAACTTGTTTTCGAGGTATCATAATCATCCACCATATAATCCCATGTGACCTTGCGCAAATTTAAGCTCTTACTGATTATATTAACTTCTGAGGAAGAAGACCCATATGGCGGTCTGAACATGGCTGGATGAACTTGAATTGCTTTATAGATTTCATCATTGGCTTTACTCAACTCTTCACTTATTGATTTGCTTGGAAGTTTTGCTAAATTTCTGTGCGAATAAGTGTGATTTTCCACTTCGTTACCCATATTATATTCCTTTTTAAGCAAATCGGGATTTGCTGCAACGCTATCACCGCATACAAAAAAAGTAACCTTAATATTATTATCTTTCAAAATTTGTAAAACTTGCTCTGTATATTTACCATTTGGGCCATCATCAAAAGTTAGAGCAATTTGTTTTTTTGGCGAACCAATATTTGTAGAAACAGCAGCAGGCATTAACTCAAGCGAACCGCCAAGATTCTTTATATAAAATGTCGAGGCAATTTGACCCAAAGATACATTCCATAAGAAAAATAAACTAACAACAAAACAAAACATCAAAGATAAAAGATTTAGAGATCGTGAATTCATTTTCATAATAGATTTCCTTAAAATGTTTTAGAGTAAAATTCCATAAGAATTTATTTTATAGAAAAAAAGATAATGCTGCAATTTTTCTAAGCAAAAAGCAAATTGCTATACACATTTTTTTATTTTATACTTTTAAGCACATTAACATTTACCATTATCTATCATCAAAGAAAGGATTCGCATGAATATCAAAAAAATTTTTTCAAGTATTATCTTTACCGTTATTTTCTCAACAGCCTCAGTATTAATATCCGCGTATAATAACATCGCATTTGCAGCCGAATTTAGACAAGGAATATATTTAACGCAGACTACTGCTCAAAATACAAGATACGTCCAATATTTAATTGACAGGTCAAAAAAAGCCGGCATTAATACTTTTGTTATCGACATGCAAGACCTGCAAAATTTAAGAAATTACCAAAATAACGTATCTTTGGTTAAACAAAACAATATCAGATACGTTGCTCGAATAGTAGTTTTTAAAGATGGCGGCACCAATGATGAGGTGCTATCACAAGACTATTGGGAAAAAAAATACACTTTAGTACAAAAAGCAATTGATTTCGGAGCAGATGAAATACAATTAGACTATATCCGTTATGCACCTACGCAACCGCCTTCAGTACAAAATGCGCAAAATATTTATCGCGTAATAAAATGGTTCAAGACAAAATTAGACGAAGTGGGCATTCCCTTAGAAATAGATGTCTTTGGCGTTACAAGCTTTGGCGATTCACTATATATTGGGCAAAGCTTAACTTTATTTTATGATGCAATTGATGCAATTTGTCCCATGGTTTACCCATCTCATTATGAACCTTATCAAAAATACGCCAAAATGCCATATTATATAGTCAGAGTTTCTTTAGCTAGCATAAGAGAACAATTCCACGGAAATATTCCTTTTAAAGTTTATCCTTTTATTGAACTGTATAATTACCGTTACCCGCTTTCATATGAAAGTAAAATAAAATATATCTCAGCAGAAATAAAGGCTGTTAGGGATAGCAGAATGGACGGATGGTATGCGTGGAATCCGCACAATCAATACGATATATTATTTTCCCTTCTTGAAAATTCAGAACAGCCAAATGCTTCAGAACAATCAAGTAGTGAAGTAAAGTAATATTCCTTGCTACACTTCAAAATTATCTTTTAGTTTAGTAAAAAAAAGGAGCCAAACCTAGGCTCCTTTTGTAAGATAACAAAAAATGAAAGGCTTGTTATCTGCAGCTTCTGCATTTACCTTTCGATTTTTTAGCAGTTTTTTTCTTTGCTACTTTTCTTACAGCTTTTTTAGCAGGTTTCTTTTTCTTTGCGACCATGTTTATACTCCTTATAAAAGTTGATGGAGTATACATTCTATCTTTATTAAAAAAAAAATTCTACTAATTTTTAAAAAAATTTATTTTTTCTTTCATTATTTTTTTTTAGAAAAATATTATTGAATAAAAAATATGTCGAACAAAAAAAATTAAAACATAGATTAGAATTTTTTCTGCCAAAAATTCTACTTCAATTTAATTTTCAATTTTCATTTAATGAAATCTTTTTTTTATTTTAATTTCACTCTCATGCAAATTTATAAATACGGAAAAATTTTTTTGCATATTTCAAAGAGTGAAAAAAATAAACTTGCACATAAAATAAATTTTTTGCGGATCAATTATGTTTTTTTATGAAAAATTTTTAAAAAAAATTGGCAAGTATTGTATTTTTGACTTTGATTATTGTTTTTATATATGATTAATGTAATTTTGGTAAGTATTTGATTATACTAATCTTTTTTATTACATGTTTTTGGTGTCAGTTGCTATTTCGTATACCCATCCATGGCTATCTTTTGCTCTTCCCTGCTGAATATCGACCAAAACATTGTAAAATTTCTGCGTCCAAATTCCGATTGCATTTTTTATGCTGTACTCACTATTTTTATAACAAATTGTCCTCACCGGCATGACAACTGCAGCGGTACCAGAAGCAAACACTTCTGTTACATCCCCACTTCCAATACCAGAAATAATTTCGTTAATAGAAATAAAACGTTCCTCAACTTCAAGATTAAAATCTCTGGCTAATTGCAAAATTGCATTTCTGATAATTCCAGGAAGAATGGCGCCATCTAATTTAGGAGTAACTAATTTATTACTAACAATAAAAAAAATATTCATAGCCCCTAGTTCTTCGATATACTTTTTTTCTTTCGCATCTAACCACAAAACTTGATCACAATTATGTTGTTGTGCAATTTGTAAAGCTAATAAACTCCCTGCGTAATTTCCCGGGGTCTTTGCTTCTCCAGTTCCGCCTATGACTGCTCGAATAT
>PLMI01000010.1 GCA_003142435.1 Coxiellaceae bacterium
AAAAAGGCGGATTTTTTCCGCCTTTTTTATTTGCATCATTTTTTCATTGCGCAGCAGGGACCAAAACGGCATAGCAAAAAAGAAAATATTTTGCTTCGCAATTTTTTATGCTAATCTTGCAACCGTAATTACGTAATTGCAAATCATATATGGATTTGTTTGCATTGCTTATCTTTATAATTCGTAGTAACTAGTAATGCATTCTATTTTTATACCTATAAATTTAAGAGGATTTAAATTATTATGCAAAAGAAAATTTTGTTAGTCAGTACTCTCGCTCTTGGTTTAGCTACATCTGCTGCTTTTGCAAGCGGCGGTACGCCCATAGCCCCATGCCCAGCTAATTCATTTACTCCTGGAATCATAGTCGGTTTACAAGCAGGCTTCGTAGACACCGGATGGGAAAGTATGGAAGGTGGTAACTGGAATACTGCTGCCGAAACTCATGATATAAATATTCACGATGACACAGGTTTTGGTAGTCGTATCTACTTGGGTTTTGACGCTTATGAATGGTTAGGCTTTGAGTTGGGCTACTTACATGCTTTTAATAAAGTTAAAATCAGAGGGATTAGTCCATTCACACATAAGATGAGAACAGGTTCAGATATTAAAACTAATGCCATTGATTTAACTGGAAAATTAAAATCGCCAACTTGGAACGGTTTAGGTTTATATGCAAAAGCCGGTATTGCTTATATGATGTCTACTGACCGTAATGACACCTTGGTTAGTGATGATGCATCTCTCAAAGATTCAGTTTATGAGTTAGAGCCCGTTTTTGGAGTGGGTTTATCTTATGCCCTCCCAAATCTACCGGACTTATCTCTTGATTTATCATGGACTCGTTATGACAGTGGTAATGAAAGGTTAGATTATGAATATCTGCCAAATCTTGACTTCTACGCGTTAGGTATAGCATACAAGTTTGATATTTAAGATAATTATTTATCTTTTATTTTTATTGAATATATTTTGCCATTCCCATAAAATATAGTTTCGTTGATTTTACTAAAAATTGTAATGGGGTTTTGTTATGCTAAAAAAAATATTATTAATGTCCTCAACCTGCTGTTTCGTTTGTGGATTAGGTTCTGCTTTTGCTGATGATTCCAGCATAGTCAGCGGTCCATATGTTGGCGGTCAAATAGGACAAAGTCACATGAATTATAGTGACACGTCTTATACAGGAAATACCACCGGAACAGGGCAAAATAGTGCTGACTCGAACAAAGGAGCATTACGCATTTTTGGTGGATACAATTTTACTCAATTCCTTGCAGCTGAATTAGGTTATGGCTATTACGGGAAACCAGAAATCAAACATCCTTCCGGCAATACTCAAGATTTTCTGCAGCAGGGAATTGACCTCGATCTAAGAATCAATATTCCTTTGAGTTACGGACTAGGTATTTATGCCAAAGGCGGCGCCAATTGGATACATCGCGGATCATTAGAACCTCGAAGCGGTTACTTTGCTGACAAACCTGAAAACAGTAAAATAGTTCCTCTGGGAGGCCTTGGGGTAAGTTACGATATCAACCAAACCTGGAGTACTGATCTTTCTTGGACACGTTCCGAAAGCAGTGGCGATCTTCCAAAAATGGATTTTTATGGGCTTGGTGTAACATATAAGTTTAACTCGGGATTATAGGGCAGCAAAATAGAAGATTTATCTTCTTTATATTCTAATTGGGGCGATTAAAAATTCGCCCCAATTAGTTTATTTATAAATTATCGTGCAAAAAAACACTCCATTTCCACAACATAAAATCCTCATAATTGGTCCCGCATGGGTTGGGGATTTAGTTATGGCGCAATCGCTTTTTAAACTTATAAAACATGAAAATGCTTTTACGATAATTCATGTCGCAGTTGCGCCCCATTTGATCTCCCTGGTACAGCGCATGCCTGAGGTAGAAAAAATTCTTATTTTACCTTTCAAACATGGCGAGTTTAAATTATTAGATCGTATTGCATATGCAAAAACTCTTCGTCAGGAACATTATGATCAAGCAATAGTATTGCCAAACTCATGGAAATCAGCGCTTATTCCCCTTGTCGCTAAAATTCCCAAAAGAACTGGTTGGTGCGGTGAAATGCGATATCTTTTGTTAAACGATATTCGAAGACTAAATCGAAAAAAAATTCCATTAATGGTCAATCGCTTCGTTGTTCTGGGAATGAGAAAAAACGAACCAATAGGCGACAAAAATTTTTTTACTCCACAGCTGGAAACAACCGCTGAGTTTATCGAAAAAACCTTAACAAAATTGCATCTTGAGAAACCATCAAAACCAGTCCTCGCACTTTGTGTTGGAGCGGAATATGGCAAAAGCAAATGCTGGCCAAGTGATTATTTTGCAAAAATAGCTCAAGTTAAAGTAAAAGAAGGATGGGATGTTTGGCTTTTGGGCGGGAGCAAAGATCAGCCAATCGCTGAGAAAGTTCAAAAAGAAAGCGGTAACGTATGTGTTGACTTATCGGGTAAAACCACATTGGGCGAGGTTGTTGATTTACTGTCATTGGTAAATTTTATAATAACGAACGATACTGGCCTTATGCATATAGCAGCCGCGCTGGAAAAACCATTGCTTGCAATTTACGGCTCATCTTCGCCAAGCTTTACCCCACCGCTATCTGACAAAGCAAGAACAATCTCTTTAAATTTAGAATGCAGCCCGTGTTTTGAAAGAGAATGTCCTAATGGAACATACAAATGTATGCGCAACTTAACCCCGGAAATGGTCATGGAATTCCTGCAATGGAAAACTCAATAGCAAAAAAAGAAAAGTTAATTGTTTCTCACATTCAAGTACAAAAATCAGAATTGCACAGATACGGTGTTTTCGCTACTAAACGCATATTTAGGGGCGAAATAATTGAAGAGTGCCCATTAATATTTTTTGATGCGGAGAACATAAAAAATGAAACGCTTAAAAATTATCTGTTTGCATGGCCAAATAAAATACATTACATATTAGCTCTTGGCAAAGGAAGTTTATACAATCACGATGCAGCACCGAATGCCGAGGCCATTTGCGACACAGAAAACAATTTATTGACATTTAAAGCCTTGCGATCCATTTTTAAAGGGGAAGAAATTACGATTTCCTATTCTAAAGACTGGTTTAAAGACAGGAATATAGAAATCAAAAAAGTGAAAAGAAAATATAACAAGCACCGTATAATCAATTTTATTTTTTGGCTGCTGCTTTTTTTATTTCTTTTAATTACGACAACTCTTCTTAGGTCCATCAAATGAGCTGCCTGACAATATCCCAAACTTCCGATGCTTGAACATCGTGACAATTTTCAATGTGATATACTATTTTGCCAACAGTTCCGATTAACTTTGGCTTAGTATTTCCATAAAGTGAAATTGTGGGCCTATCAAGAGCTGCCGCCAAATGCCCAAGACCGGTATCTACCGCTATTACACAAGCCGAGTTTTGTAATTCATGGGCAATTGCAGTCAAAGACATTTTTGGCAAAACAATAACATTATTACAGGCTGCTTTTATTCTTTCTGCCCGCTCAAATTCTTCTTTATTACCCCATGGCAATTTTACTTTATATCCATTATGCCCGGCTAAAATAGCTAAATTTATCCACTTTTCTTCCTGCCAATATTTTGTAACACTAGTCGTGCCATGAACAAAAACTAAATACTTATCATCGGAATTTATTATGCTGTTTGGTGATAAAGAAAGTTTATCTAATCCGTAATCTGTCCCTTGCTCTTTCAGCGGGTAGTTAAATGCTAAAGAAAATAATTTTCTAATTCTTGTAATAGCATGTTGATCTTTTGCCACATGATATTTTTTTCGATAAAAAAATGCAGCCAATGGCTCTCGCGCAGAACTATAATCAAAACCTGCAGTTCTTCCTTTAGATAATAAAGTAATAAAAGCGCTTTTCAGCAATCCTTGCGCATCCACGATAACATCATATTTCTCAGCTCTTAGGGTTTTTAGAAAATTTGCAATATCGTGATTTTTAATTGCTAGGAATATATGCCTACGCCATGCTCGCCAGGAAATGGGAATAACTTTATGAACAGCTTTATGCCAGGAGGGAATTTCAGAAAAACTTTTCTCTAAAACCCAATCAATTTGCGCATTTGTAACGTTATTAAAAATATCAGTTACAGCAGGAAGAGTGTGAATAATATCTCCCATTGAGGAGGTTTTAACGATTAGTATCTTCATTAGATCTCTTGCATAATCTGCGTCTTTTGACTTACTACTGCGTTGCACGTTCATTCGCAATGCTCATTTATGTAAATATAAACTCCGCTTGCTCATTTCACGTGCGCCTTGTATTAAGCCAAAATACTTGGTTATGCAAGAGATCTATCATAAAATATACCTGCTCCAATCCTCGTTCTGGCTCATCTTCAATTGTGCCGCCACATAAGATACATCGATTTTAATGCGCTCCCCTCGATGCTCCGGCGCATCGAAGGAAATCTTTTCCAGTAATTTTTCCATAATTGTATAAAGCCTGCGCGCACCAATATTTTCCATTTTCTCATTTACTTGAAATGCGATTTCAGCAACTTTTTTTATGCAATCATGAGTAAATTCCAAATCGACTTCTTCTGTTTTCAGCAGCGCTTTGTATTGTTCAACTAAAGAAGCTTTTTTAAGCTCGGTAAGAATGCGAACAAAATCATCGACACTTAAAGCATGCAATTCAACTCTAATCGGAAAACGTCCTTGTAATTCAGGAATTAAATCTGAAGGCTTTGACAAATGAAATGCTCCTGCGGCAATAAATAAAATATGTTCTGTTTTTAGTGGTCCGTATTTAGTAGATACAATACTTCCCTCAACCAAAGGCAATAAATCACGCTGCACTCCCTCGCGAGAAACTTCACCGCCACTTGCTGATGAGCTACGCTGTGTTATTTGATCAATTTCATCGATAAAGACTATCCCATGCTGTTCAACTTCTTCACGGGCACGTTTTTTTATTTCCTCTTCGTTAATACGTTTACCCGCCTCCTCTTCAGCCAGCCGCTTAATTGCTTCTTTTATTTTTTGCTTTTTCTTTTTTTTCTTTTCTGTAGATAAATTAGCAAAAAGACCCTGTAATTGGCTTGTCATTTCCTCCATACCAGGAGGTGCCATAATTTCTACTCCAAAAGGCGACTCTGAAACTTCTATTTCAATTTCTTTCTCATCTAATTCGCCACTTTCTATTTTTTTTCTAAAGGTATCGCGAGTAACTGTTGGATATTCAGTGGCAGTACCAGACATAGGAATCAAAATATCTAAAACCCTTTCTATGGCAACTTCCTTAGCGCTATCGCCTATTTTTTCCATTTCCTGTTCACGAATTTTCTTTACGGAAATATCCATCAGGTCACGGATTATAGATTCCACATCACGACCAACGTACCCTACTTCGGTGAACTTTGTTGCTTCGACTTTCAAAAATGGCGCATCAATAAATTCTGCAACTCGTCGGGCAATTTCAGTTTTACCAACTCCGGTCGGCCCGATCATCAACATATTCTTAGGTTTAATTTCCTTGCGCATCTCTTCATCAGTTATACGCAATCTTCTTTCGCGATTACAAAGTGCAATAGCCACAGCGCGCTTTGCGTCTATTTGCCCTACAATATACCTGTCTAATTCTTTTACTATTTGCGCTGGAGTTAAACGGCTCATAAATAATGGGAGATAAATAATGTTTAGACTTCGGAATCTAATTCATCGATTACAAAGTTAGAGTTAGTATATATGCAAATATCTGCTGCTATTTGCAAACTTTTTTCCACAATTGAACGTGCACTTAGCTTGGTATTATCGAGCAAAGCTTTCGCTGCAGAACGAGCATAATCGGCACCTGAACCGATAGCCATAACGCCCTCTTCCGGTTCAATAACATCGCCATTGCCTGAAATAATAAAAGAGGCTTTTTTATCGGCTATAACTAAAAGCGCTTCTAAACGTCGCAGCATTCTATCCGTGCGCCAATCTTTTGCTAGCTCCACAGCTGAGCGAATAAGATGCCCTTGATGCTTTTCTAGCTTTGCTTCGAAAAGTTCAAAAAGAGTAAAAGCATCGGCTGTTGCCCCGGCAAATCCCGCAATTACTTGATCATGGTAGAGACGGCGTACTTTACGTGCATTTTTCTTCATTATGCTATTGCCTAAAGTAACCTGACCATCGCCACCTATAACAACTTTATTGCCTCTGCGGACTGATAGTATTGTCGTACTTCGAAATTGTTCCATAGAAATGCTCTATCTAATATTAGCTATACGCTTGATGTGAGGATTGACGGCAAAAATAATAACCGAAAGCACAACACCAGCAAGACCAATCTTCGTAAATGCTAAATTGTATAT
>PLMI01000016.1 GCA_003142435.1 Coxiellaceae bacterium
ATTTAGGAGCGATTGAAGGCGATGCAAGTACCATTGCTGTCATGGGAACCGGCATTAATGAAATTTATCCGCGCAAACATAAAGTTTTAGCAGAAAAAATTATTGCGCACGGCGGAACTTTAGTTTCAGGATTTCCGTTTGCAACAAAGCCATTGCCGAAAAATTTTCCGCAACGAAATCGAATTATCAGCGGCTTGAGTTTGGGGACTTTAGTAGTCGAAGCGACTTCGCAAAGCGGATCTTTGATTACTGCAAAATGCGCACTGGAGCAAAATCGTGAAGTATTTGCAATTCCAGGAGCAATTTATAATCCGCTTTCACAAGGCTGTAATCACCTTATAAAGCAAGGGGCGAAGCTTGTTACGACTTTGTCTGATATCATCGAAGAATTAAATATTCTTGTGAAAAAAACAAATTGTAATAGTATTATTATAATGAATAATGCGACAGCTGATAAAAATAGTTCCAACAAAGAAACTCTTGACCTCGATTGTGCAAAACTGTTAGATTGTGTAGATTTTGAAGTTACGCCAATAGATAGTTTGGTAAAGCGCAGCGGGTTTCCAGTTAAAAAAGTAGCTTCGCTGTTATTTAGTTTAGAGTTAAAAAATTACGTGAAATCCGTTATTGGCGGATATGTGAAATTAATAAGTAAAAGAAAAAGTAATGAGATATAGCACTGAAATAGAAATATTATCCCATGTGTTTGAGCATCATTGTTCTTATGATGAGTTATTATTACCTTCAAAGCAGCGGGAATTGTTTGATAAGCTGCAAGTGGAAGGGTTTCACAAAGATACAATTGCTAAAGCCTTTGTTTGGTTTTCTTCTTTTGCGCATCACCAAAAAAAGAAAAAATCTCATCCGCAAAAAAATTCAATTCGTCTTTTCTCGGCTGATGAAATTAACAAAATCGGAGATGAGAATTTGCAGTTTATAAGAACTTTGGAGCATGTTGGCGTGGTCGATGCAACGATGCGCGAGTTTATAATCAATCAACTGATGCGCCTTGAGCACAATAAAATAGCTATTTTAGATGTTAAATGGGTAACCTTTTTGTTGTTGTCGGGGTCCATTTACGGAAAGCAAAAAGATATAGGGGAAAGAATAGAATTATTTTCTTTAGTTATGAGTGATGATCACCATTGTTGATTTTCTTTAGCAATCGCAAAATCAAAAATTTTTGTCCTGTACAAAGGTTAATTTTTAAAGCGCAAATAAATATAAGGGTAAATAAATATTAATATGGCAAAAGCAAAGCCTAAAAAAGTAAGCAAACTAAGTAAACCAAAAGCAATAAAACACGCTGCCAACATTGTTATCGTCGAATCTCCAGCAAAAGCGCATACTATCGAGAAATATTTAGGTAAAGATTTCTCTGTTTATGCTTCCTATGGGCACGTGCGGGATTTGATTCCTAAAACCGGAGCGGTAGATCCACTGCATGATTTTTCCATGAAATATGTGGTTGTGGAAAAAAATGCGCAACATCTTGCAGTAATCGGTAAAGTTGCAAAACAAGCAGATGCGATATATTTGGCAACTGACCCTGATCGCGAAGGAGAGGCGATTTCCTGGCATATTCTTGAATTTCTCAAAGAGAAAAAAGTTTTAAAAAATCAAAAGATTTTTCGCATTGTCTTTCATGAAATTACAAAAAAAGCCATTCAGGACGCAATGAGTCATCCGCGTGATATATCCATGGAATTGGTTGATGCGCAGCAGGCAAGAAGGGCACTAGATTATTTAGTAGGTTTTAATTTATCCCCGCTTTTGTGGAAAAAAATTCGCAAGGGATTATCTGCCGGCAGAGTGCAAAGCCCCGCTTTACGCATGATCGTCGAGCGCGAAGAGGCAATTGAAAAATTTGTGCCTAAGGAATATTGGACAATCGCTGCGAATGCAGCTTTTGCGGAAAAAAAGTTTCTTGCCAAGTTAACTCAATATCAAGCTAAGAAATTAACTCAGTTTTCCATTGTCGATAACGATACCGCAAAAAAAATAGAGGCTGATTTACTCGCAAAAGCACAGGGAAAATTAATAGTTGTCGGGGTGGATAAAAAAGAGCGTAAACGCAATCCATCTCCGCCTTTTACTACTTCGACATTGCAGCAGGAAGCTGCGCGTAAATTAGGCTATACTGCACAGAGGACCATGCGATTAGCGCAGCAACTTTATGAAGGCGTGAAGCTGGATGACGAAGAGGTCGGTTTGATAACTTATATGAGAACGGACTCTGTGAACTTGGCGGCGGAAGCCCTTGATGAAATTCGCGCCACTATTTCCGAGCGTTTTGGTAAAGAGAATGTGCCGGAAACCCCTAATTTTTATAAAACGAAATCAAAAAATGCTCAAGAAGCTCACGAAGCAATTAGGCCAACATCAAGCGGTAGAACTCCAGAAAACTTAGCAGCATTTTTAAATCCTGATCAATTAAAGCTATATACGCTGATTTGGCGGCGCGCCATTGCCAGCCAAATGATACCTGCGACACTTGATACGGTTGCGATTGATTTTTCTTGCGGCGAAGGGAATGTTTTTCGCGCCAACGGTTCAACCATAAAAAACCCCGGGTTTATCTCGGTTTATCTTGAGGGCGTTGATGATGCATCTTCTAAGGATGATGGCGATGGTGTGATATTGCCTGACTTTAAAGTGGGAGATAGGGCTGACCTTTTAAATATTTTGACGGAGCAGCATTTTACCGAGCCACCGCCGCGCTTCACTGAAGCAAGCTTAATTAAAACTCTTGAAGAATACGGAATAGGTCGGCCATCAACATATGCTTCGATTATAGATACCTTGCAAGCTCGTGAGTACGTGGTTTTGGATGCAAAACGCTTTAAACCTACTGATGTTGGCCGTGTTGTGAATAAGTTTTTGACAACTTATTTTACTTCTTATGTAGATTACGATTTTACCGCGAAATTAGAAGATAAATTGGATGATGTTGCAAGAGGAGAAAGTAAATATTTGCCTTTATTAAAAGAATTTTGGCAACCATTTAAGGAGTTGGTAGATATGACTGAAAAAACTGTAACACGAAAAGATGTAACACAGGAAGAACTTAATGAAAAGTGCCCCAAGTGTGGCAAACCGCTGGCAATACGTTTAGGAAGAAGAGGGAAGTTTATCGGTTGCACCGGGTATCCTGAATGTGATTACACGCGTAATGTTGAAAAAGAAGAGGGCGGGGAAGCTTCTAGTGGCGCAGAAGTTACTCCTGAAGTTGTAGCTGATCGCGCCTGCCCAAATTGTGGATCGCCGCTTGTTATTAAGTTTGGGAAATACGGCAAATTTATTGGCTGCAGCAAATATCCTGAATGCAAATATATGGAACCCTTGATTAAACCGGAAGATACAGGTGTTAGCTGTCCTGAATGTAAAAAGGGAACATTGCTAAAACGCAGATCGCGATATGGAAAATTCTTTTATTCGTGTTCTCTATATCCAAATTGTAAATATGCAACTTGGAATGAACCAATTGCAGAAAAATGTCCCAAATGCGGCTGGCCAATTTTAACTTTGAAAATCACGAAACGCCGCGGAACTGAAAAAGTTTGCCCGCAAAAAGACTGTGGTTATAGTGAAGTTGTAGCAGGTCCCGAGGTTGAAGGAAAAGAAAGCGATTAATCAATTATGATGTATTTAGAATTTTGCGCTAAACATTTCGAGCATTAGTAATGCAAAAAGAAAAATGTTATCAATATATCAAATCGCAGCAAAAACATTAAAATCTGGTGGTATTATAGCATATCCGACGGAAGGGGTTTATGGTTTGGGGTGCGACCCTTATAATAAAAAAGCAGTATTGAAAATTTTTGCGCTCAAAAAAAGAGATGTAAAAAAAGGCTTGATTTTGATCGCGTCCTCCTGGGAGCAAATTGATAAATTAATTGCGCAAGAAAAAGTCCCCGTAAAAATACTTGCAAAATTAAAATCTTCGTGGCCGCGAAATAAAACGCTGATTCTGCCGGCAGCAGCAAAAGTTCCCGAATGGATTACAGGAGAACATAAAACGGTTGCTCTTCGCATTACAAGACATAAAGTAGCGAAAGCTATTTGTGAAGCATTTGCTGGCGCGATTGTTTCTACTAGTGCAAATATTGCCCATAAAAAACCTGCTCGAACTTATAAAGAGGTTATGCTACAGTTTGGAGAAAATGCAATTGATTTTATTGTCGCAGGCGAAATTGGCAGGTGTAAAAAGTCAACGCAAATTCTGGATGTGTTGACAGGGACGGTTTATCGGATATGATTTCATATTCCTTTTTTGCGCTTATCACAAGGCATTTTAACAATTTTCCATCATCCATGCCTCTAAAATAAGCTTTGCTGCAATGCTGTCAATTGGAGTTTTTTGCAAAGCTTTATAACCGCCTTGCTCGAAAACACGCTCTCTTGCGGCTTTTGTTGTTAATTGTTCATCTGCGGCAAAAACTTCTAAACTGAAGTGTTTTTTTAGGGAGGCAATGAAATTTTGTGAGGCGTGAGTTATGATTTCGATCTCTTCCCCCGCGAGATTTAGCGGAACTCCTACGACTAATGCATCAGGATTCCACTCTTGTATTATTTTTCTGACCTCATCCCAATCAGGCACTCCTTGTTTGGCGTGAATTATTTTTAAAGGAGTTGCTGTTTTTGTTATGCACTGACCAACGGCAAGGCCTATGTTGCGCATGCCAAAATCAAAACACAAAAAAATATTTTTTTTACCGGTCATAAATTTTCACATCCTTACAGCATAAAAAATTTAAATCAATCCAATATTATCGAAAGGGCTGCAAAATTTCACTTAAAATATTTGTGGCACGGATTTTGTAACGAGTGAATGGAGCCTAAGTTATTTGACAAAAGTAAAGCGCAGCCCGAGGGACGAGGGCGAGCCATTTTGTCAAATAACTTAGCGAAATTCACATAAGTTGCAAAATCAGGCAGTTTTGTATTATAGGAAAAATTTTTACGGTTCAATTTTTCGCAATTTCGCGTAATAAAATCCGTCCATATTATTTTCGCCAGTAATGATTTGCCGGCCATGTTTTGTTTCAACTCCCCAGGGTTCGTTTATAACTATTTCTTTGGCATCTTTATTTTGTTGCAAAAAATCCTCAACAACATCGGTATTTTCTTGCGGAAAGATAGAGCATGTCGCGTAAAGCAATATGCCATTTGCTTTCAAAAGAGGCCAAAGGGCTTCTAAAATTTGCAATTGATGTTTTTGTAATGAAATTATATCATTTTTTGTGCGTAAAACTTTTATATCGGGATGCCTTCTTATAACTCCAGTAGCCGAGCAGGGGGCGTCAAGCAAAATGCGATCAAATTGAATTTTGTCCCACCATTTTTCCGGATTACGTGCATCTCCTGTAATTAACAGCACTTTTTCATTTAATTGCAAGCGGTCTAAATTTTCTCTTATTGTGCCAATACGCTTATTGTCGATATCCACAGCTACCACTTGTGCTAAATTATCTTCAGCTTCCAAAATGTGCGTGAGTTTTCCGCCGGGAGCTGCACAAGCATCTAAAATTATTTGTTTTGGCGCAAGTTCTAATAATGAAACCGCAAGCTGTGAAGAAATATCCTGCACATAAAATAAACCCTCGTTAAATCCCGGCAAATCACTGACATCACCTGGCTTATCTAAAGTGATGCCAGAGGTGCTGTATTTATCGATATTCGCTGCGATATTTTGTTTTGCAAGCAACCCTAAGTATTTCCCGCGTGTAATTTTTTTGGTGTTTATGCGAAGGCTCATCGGCGCTTGTGCATTGTTGGCATTTAAAATTTCCTCCCAATGATTTGGCCATGATTTTTGCAGCATTTTTATAAACCATGCTGGATGTGAATATTTTGTATCGTGCAATTTTTTTAAAATAAGGTCTTTGTCGCGCAAAAAATTACGTAACACGCCGTTGACTAAAGATACTGCGTGCGGCTTGCCTAAAATTCGCGCGGCATTTACTGTTTCTGAAATTGCAGCATAATCCGGGATACGCAAGTAAAGTAATTGGTATAGCCCAACTATAAGTAAGGCGTAAACAATGTTTTCCGAAGTATTTAGCGGTTTTTTTAAAAGTGAAAGTATGATTTTGTGAATTTGGTGATACCATCGCAATGAACCGTAACAAAGTTCACGCAGCAATGCTATATCTCGGCCGTCAGTAAGTTTGGCTTTACAAAGTTGTGAAGTAAGCGCTTCATCTAACGATTGTTTGTTATAAATTACATCGAAAATAATTGAGGCGGCATAAGCGCGGACATTCTTTTTCTGCACCATAAGATTATCCCTTGACGATGGCAACCGGCCTTAGCTTTGCTACTTTTTTGCCTATATTTTCTGCAGATATGACGTTTACAACTTCGTCAATGTCCTTATAAGCTTCCGGCGCTTCTTCGATAAGTCCACTTACGGATCCCGCTCTTATTGTGACTCCGTAGTTTTCCATGTATTTTAATAAATGCTGGTAATCTACAGTTTTCTTCGATTTCATGCGCGACATTCTTCGGCCCGCTCCGTGGCATGCAGAACCAAAAGTATTTTGCATTGCCTCATTTGTTCCTGCTAAAACGTAAGAAAAAGTGCCCATGGATCCAGGAATGATAACCGGCTGTCCTGTAGTTTTATATTTATCAGGAAGGTCGGGGTGATGTGGCGCAAAAGCTCTTGTGGCGCCTTTGCGGTGCACAACCAGCTCTTTGCCAAAGTGATTTTCCAGTTTTGCGATGTTGTGAGCCACGTCGTATACAATTTGTAACGCATTTTCATTAGTTTTTAAAACATGTGCCCAAGCAGTTTTTATGCTATGGGTGATCACTTGCCTATTTACCCACGCGAAATTGCAAGCGGCAGCCATTGCCTGCAAGTATTCCTGACCTTCTGCTGATTTAAATGGAGCGCACGCAAGTTCACGATCAGCTAAGTGAATATTAAATTTGTTTATATTATGCAAAAATGTATTCACGTAATCAGTGCAAACCTGATGCCCTAAGCCACGTGAACCGGTGTGAATCATGATTGTAATTTGATCTTCAAAAAGACCGAAAATTTCAGCAATTTTTGTATCGTAAATTTCGATGACCCTTTGAATTTCTAAAAAATGGTTTCCGGCGCCAAGCGTTCCGAGTTGATCTGCTCCGCGTTCTTTTGCTTTGCTCGAAACAAATTTAGCGTTCGCAAATTTATAGCTTCCGCCTTCTTCTATAACTAACGCGTCATTTTCTGAAGCGTAACCATTTTTAATTGCCCATTTTATTCCCTGATTTAAAACTTCCTCGAAATTTTTGTGATTTAAAACTAAATTTCCGCCTCTGCCAACTCCCGATGGTACTTCGCGTTGTATTTGGGTAATTAGATCCGGCAATTTATTTTTAACGTCATTGAAAGACATTTTACTTGCCAAGAGTCTTACGCCGCAATTTATATCGTAGCCAACGCCGCCAGGAGAAATTATTCCATCATCTGCTCGAAATGCGGCAACGCCGCCTATAGGAAATCCATAACCTTGATGAACGTCCGGCATCGCAAGAGCATATTTTTCGATGCCGGGAAGCGTTGTCATATTGATAAGCTGTTCTACGGCCTTTTCTTTGAAAATCTGATCAAGCATTTTTTCGCTTGCATAAATACGCGCTGGAACCAGCATATCTTTGCGGGCGCTTTTGGGAACTTCCCAGAGGTTATTAGTTAGTTTTTTAAAATGAGATTTATCAATCATCATAAAAGGAGAAGAAATGAAGTAAGTCCTATAACGATGATCCAAATGATTATGGATCGATCTATTAAGCTGAAAGCAAGTTGCAGTGCATTCGCGCTGGTTTTAGCGGGTGTCCCTAAAGCAGCATCGCCTGCTTCGATTATGAATTGCTGATTTTTTTTGTGAGAAAGCTGCCAATTTTTCAAGCAATAAGAAAAACCATTTTTGATTCGACCGCCGAGAGCAAAAGTAAATCCCAATAGTTTAGCTGGAACCCAATCGGCAATGCTTTGTATTTGCGCTGCGAGTTTTGTAAGGGTTTCTGCTGAAGGATCGTTTTTATGTACAGGAATTTTATGAAGCAAAGATAAAATGAAATAAATTATGATGCCGTATGGGCCTAAAATCGCAAACCAAAAGAGGCCGGGAAAAAAGTTTTTAAATGACTGCGATAAGACAGCGTCATTTGTGTCATAGCCTGGTTTTTGCCTGCGAAGATCGCGAAAATCAATACAAAAAAATAAAATAGCGCAGGAGAGAACTAAGTAAAACATGCCAAAAGAACGATGTATTAGAAAAAATTGCAGCAGTCCGAGTATTATCAAAAATGGCAGGATGACAATAACAAGCGCTAACCACTTGTTACATTTTTTTAACAGGGGCGCTAACCAGGAAAAATATATATTAAACCAGGCATTGCTTACCTGGATATATAAGTTAAGAAATCGTTGCAAAAACAAACAAATTAAGATGACGATGAAATTCATAATTTAGGCTCCGTTAAAATTATTAATTTGAATTATATTAGTTTTTGCAGGATTTGAGTAGTGATTGTATTATGTTGGTTTTTTGGAAAGAACTAAAACATTGCGCAGAAGTTGTAATTAGTGGAAAATTGCAACAATCGGTGGTAAGTCTTAAAATCTAATGATATTTACAAGTTAGGAGCTGTACTCGTAATTTGTAAAAATTGCAATTTTTTGCTAGAAATTATCTCAAAACATGTAATAAAAAAGTGTAGTAAAATCAAATACTTANNGGAAATTTATATTATTGCATGTAATACTATGTCAAATGTAAAAGGAAACAGAAAAAGAAAAAATTTATGAATACGCACAAACAAAAAAATTATTTATTGGACTTGGACGGAGTTTTGGTCAGGGGGCATCAAATTATTCCTGGCGCTGATGTTTTTATTGAAGAATTGCAGAAAAGGGGATTGCAATATTTAGTTTTCACCAATAACGCAATATATACGCCTCGTGATTTATCTCATCGCTTAAATTTAATTGGTATAAAAGTGCCTGAGGAGCATATTTTTACTGCCGCAATGGCAACAGCTCTTTTCTTGCAATCACAACATCCAAATGGTACTGCCTTTGTAATTGGTGAAAGCGGCATTACAAAACCCATTCATGATATTGGTTACATTATTACAGACGTCAATCCAGATTATGTCATTTTAGGCGAGCCTTTGTCATATAATTTGGAACAAATTACCAAGGCTATTCGCCTTATTTCTGAAGGGGCTTTATTTATCGCCACAAGTCCAGATACCGTTGGGCGAGTTGAAGAAGGATTGGTTCCTGCGTGTGGAGCGTTAGCAGCGCTTATTGAAAAAACTACGGGGAAAGCGCCATTTTTTATCGGCAAACCAAATCCTCTTATGATGCGAAGTGCTCTGAATTTTCTTGGCATTCACTCT
>PLMI01000085.1 GCA_003142435.1 Coxiellaceae bacterium
TTTTCTGCGACGGCGGATAAATTTTAAAAAATCGTTTTAAGTTTGAGCATAAGACTGAAATTAAAACATGACAAAATTTTCACCTACTAAACTAAATTTTAGATAATATGGCCGATAACATAATTAACAACAAAAACTTTTCTCCTAACCCGGCGCTAATGCAAACGCTTGGAGCAAAATTAAAACAACAGAGGGAAGTAAAAAATTTTACAGTTGAGGCAATTGCGCAACAAATGCATATCAGCAAAAACATTATCAACTGCATGGAAAAAAATGACTACTCCAGCATTGTGGCGCCAATATATGCCCGCGGTTATTTGCGTTCTTATGCGAAAATTGTTAACTTACCGGAAGAAGAAATTCTTGAAGAATTTGAAAAGCTAAATATATTCGACAATAAAACAACTCAGGGACGAACAAATTATTTAGCATCTGACCAAAAAATTGAAATTCCAGCCGACATAGCTCAACATCATACGAAAATTGGCATAAAGCATTTAATTACTTTTATTATAATTCTTGTAGGAATAATTTTACTAGCCTTGCTTATCGGCCAGTCATGGAAAAAATCCATTGATGCGAATTATAATCAAACACAATCACAGGAACAAACACAAGCCCAGTCAACTGTCACTTTGCCAACGGCCGGAATTGGTGTAACGACTGATCAGCCGGAAGTAACCCCGGCATTACCGCAAACAAACCAGGAAACCCTACAAATTCCACAGGACACTGAGAAAAAAGAGGAAGTTCCGGCAGCACAAAACAGTGGGGATGATAGCACTGACTAACTTGCGTAACATCAGTAATTAATTTTGCGTAAAATATGAGTAACAATATTCAAGCAATTCGAGGGATGAATGATGTATTGCCAAACAATGTGCAATGTTGGCAATATGTAGAAAAAGTGTTAAGTAAAATTGTAACCGCCTATGGTTATCACGAAATCCGTCTCCCATTACTAGAAAAAACGGATTTATTCGTCCGCACCATAGGAGAGATTACCGATATAGTAGAAAAGGAGATGTACACTTTTCTCGATCGCAATCAAGACAGCTTAACTCTACGCCCTGAGGGCACAGCTAGTTGTGTTAGGGCCGGTATTCAACATGGATTGTTGTACAATCAAATTCAAAAACTCTGGTACATGGGCCCAATGTTTCGCCATGAGCGGCCGCAAAAAGGTAGATTCAGGCAATTTTACCAATTTGGAGTTGAGGTTTTTGGCTTAGCGGGACCCGACATAGATGCCGAACTGTTGTTAATGTCGGCTCGGTTTTGGAAAGCATTAAAAATAAGCGAAAAAGTTGTACTTCATATAAACACCATTGGCACCAAACAAGCGCGCGCTTTATATAAAAAGAAATTAGTTGAATATTTTAGTGCAAATTCAGCGCTCCTTGACCAAGACAGCAAGCGGCGATTAAATACGAATCCCCTACGCATTTTAGACAGTAAAAACCCTGATCTTGCCGGTCTCATTAAAAATGCTCCCAAACTTCTTGACCATTTAGATAGCGAGTCACAAGAACACTTTGATGGGCTTTGTAGAATATTAGACAAAGCAAAGCTTCCATTCATTATTGACCCCTGCCTTGTTCGCGGACTTGATTATTACGGGTTGACGGTTTTTGAATGGGTTACAACAGAGCCAGGTGCGCAAAATGCCATTTGCGCAGGAGGCCATTACGATGAGCTCGTTGAAGAGCTTGGCGGTAAAGCGACTCCGGCTCTTGGATTTGCCGTTGGGCTTGAGAGGTTAATAGATTTAGTCGCAAGCGACCAGAAAATTAATTATGAAAATCCGCCTCATGCTTATATGATAATGCTTGGAGACAATGCAGTCATTTCCGGGGTGTTGCTGGCAGAAAAATTACGCAATTTATTGCCAAACTTACAAATCATTGTAAATTGTGGTGATGGCAATTTGACAAATCAATTAAAAAAAGCCGATAAAAGCGGCGCCCTTTTTGCATTGATTTTGGGCGAAGAAGAAATGCGCAATGAAGAGATCACAATCAAAAATTTGCGCACTACAAATACAAAAAAATTCGAACAAATGCGTGTTAAAATAAACGAATTGGAAAACTTTTTTACCTCTCTGGAGTAACTATTATGTCTCATAACTTATCTGACAAAGAGCAAGTTCAAATCATTAAAGATTGGTGGAAAAAAAATGGCAAAATTGTTTTACTTGGCATTGTGCTTTTTTTGGTGGCGAATACCAGCATTATTTTTATAAAAAATTACATCGCAAAATATAAAACCAACGCTTCTATCGCCTATACGCAGCTTATTGCCGCAGAAGCTACTAATAATATTTCCGATCTAAAACTATTTGCCAATGAACTTACACAAAAATATAAACGCTCTGTTTATGCCGGCCTTGGGATGCTCATGCTTGCCAAAAACGATGTTGTTTCTGGAAACCTTGATACTGCTTCCTCTGACCTTAAGTGGGTGATAGACAAAACTTACAACAAAAGTATCCGCCAAATTGCAAGATTGCGCCTAGCCAGAATCTTACTAGCTCAAAATAAGCCACAAGAAGCTTCAGAAGTATTAAAAAAAATCGATGACAAATCTTTTAATATTGCAATTGCCGAATTAAATGGCGACATTGCTCTTGTGCTGAATAATAAAGATGCCGCGGCACGAATTTATCAGCAGGCGCTAATCGATTCAGAAAACACAAAAAACAAATCACCGTTGTTACACATGAAAGCAAATATGTAGTATTAAGATATGTTTTAAATTTTGAAATTGACGAGGCCAACATGAAATATTTTAGCAAAATTTTATTTCTCTTATCGATTCTTCTATTTTTGGGCTGCGGCAAAGACACAACCCCAAAGCCTGCTCCCCTTGCTGATTTTAAGCCAACACTTAACGTTGAAAAATCTTGGAGCCATAGTATAGGCAGCAACATTGGTCCAGATAATTTAAAATTGGACCCGGCATTCTATGGCAATCAAGTTTTCGTTCCAGATTACAAAGGAAAAATCACGGCGTTAGATAAGACAACGGGAAAATCTTTATGGAAAACGAATACAAAAACTACAATCACAAGCAGCTTAGCAGCAAATGGAAGTTTGGTTTTTGCAGGTGCTGGCTCTGGCCAGCTTTTAGCATTAGATAAAAATAACGGTGAATCAAAGTGGGCGGCAAATCTGGCAAACGAAGACCTCGCTACTCCTTTGGCGACTAATAATATAGTTGCCACCAAAACTACTGATGGACAATTAACTGTGTTTAATGCTGCGACTGGAAGTCTTTTGTGGAAATATATGCAAGAACAACCGCCGCTGGTATTGCGTGGCGGCAGCGCCCCCAAGGCACAAGATGGGCTGCTAATTTCGGGATTTGCCAATGGCGAAATTGTAGCTTTTAACGAAGATACCGGAAAAATAAGCTGGCGGCAATTGGTAGCAGAGCCGTCAGGAACTTTTGCCGTAGAGCGAATGGTAGACATTGTTGCAGATCCAGTAATTGTCGACAATACGATTTACGTAGCAACTTATCAGGGAAAAATTGCTGCATTAAATTTACACAATGGAAGAATTTTATGGACGAAGGATGCATCCACGTTTTCCGGCCTTGCCGTGACTAATAATATGGTGATTATTTCAGATGCTAATGATTACGTCACTGCTTTTGATCGCGCAACAGGCGCCCAGCTTTGGCAGCAAAAATCTTTAGAATATCGCGGATTAACAGCACCGGCGACTATTTCACATTATGCAGTTGTCGGCGATGCTGAAGGATATTTACATTTTATAGACACAAGAAATGGTCGTTTTGCTGCACGTGTTGCCGTTGGCGGGGGTGGTATTGTTGCTGCACCAATCGTCAATGATAATGCTGTTTATGTGGTTACTCGCTCAGGATATTTAGCAAAATTTGTATTGTAGTGCGGCTTTATTTGCCCACACAAAACTCAGAAAAAATTTTATTCAATAAATCTTCTGTGGTAAATTTTCCGGTGATTTCACCTAATTTTTCCTGAGCTAATCGCAAATCTTCTGCCATGAACTCAAACGTTTTGCTTTGCGATGAGTTTGTTGCATTTAACAAATATTTTTTTGTTTCGCTAAGCGCCTCAAGATGTCTCCTGCGGGCACTATAAATACTGCCATTTAAACACGAAAACCCGACACTTTTTTTCAGGTGATCTTTCAGAAGCTCTATTCCAGACCTGGTTTTTAAAGATATAAACAGGCAATTAAATCCACCTATTTCAGTTATACATTCTTTTTCATGAGTTAAATCTATTTTATTGAAAACTACGGTACATTTTACTGTTTCCGGAAGTTGCTTAAAAAAATCTATCAGCAGTTCCTTGGGGTTTCTTGTTGTTTCTGAGCTTGCATCAAACAGCAAAAGAAGATGATCTGCTTTATTTATCGCATTCCATGCCCTTTTAACGCCCTCTTGTTCTATAATATCACTAGTTGCCCGCAAACCTGCAGTATCCAGCAAATGAAGCGGCAATCCGTCCAGCTGAATCTGCGAAGACAAGATATCTCGTGTTGTGCCTGGAATCTCAGTAACAATGGCCCTGTCCTCGCCGCTTAAAAGATTAAGCAAACTAGATTTACCAACGTTTGGTTTACCGGCAATTACTATGGTAATTCCCTCTTGCAACAAAACCCCTTGTTTTGTTGTAGCTTCTATATCATTTAGTTTTGTCAAAGCTTTTTGCAATTCCATATTCACTTGTTCATTTTCTAGAAAACTAATATCTTCATCGGAAAAATCAATAGCAAGCTCGATGTAAACTCGAAGACCAGTAATAATTTTCAAAAGACCCTCAATTTTTTTGGAAAACTCTCCTCGTAGTGAATTAACTGCAGAACGCGCAGATGCCGTGGTTGCCGCATTTATTAAATCGCAAATTGCCTCGGCTTCCGTTAGGTTGATTTTACCATTTAAAAAAGCGCGCTCAGAAAATTCTCCAGGATTTGCTATGCGTGCGCCAAGCTTTAAAACTCTATTGAGTAAGCAATCAAGAATAACTGGGCCGCCATGCCCCTGCAGTTCCAATACATCTTCACCGGTGAAAGAGTGCGGTGCGACAAAACAAATAGCCACTCCTTGATCAATTATTGTTTTGTCATCATCTAAAAAATCACAAAAAGTTGCATAACGAGTGAGAGGTTTTTTCGATAACAACTTTTCGGCTATTTTTAAGGTTTCCGGGCCGGAAATTCTGATTATGCCAACCCCGCCTCTGCCGGGCGGTGTAGCAATGGCTGCAATGGTATCGTTTTGGAGTGCCTTAGCTATGCCCATGAGCAAAATATGTAAATTTATCGATGTTTTTTGACAGGCGGATTTTTTGTAAATTTTTTATTTATATACCACTGCTGCAGCACAGATAAAATATTATTAACCAGCCAATATAAAACTAGACCAGACGGAAAAGAAATAAAAAATATCGTGAAGACGATAGGAAGCATCATCATCATTTTAGCTTGTGCCGGATCCGGCGATGGCGGACTTAAACGTTGTTGTATAAACATTGTAAGCCCCATTAAAATTGGCAAAACATAAAATGGATCCTTGGCTGATAAGTCGTGAATCCAAAAAACAAATGGTGCTTGTCGCAATTCTACAGCGGCTATTAATACGTAATAAAGCCCGATAAATACCGGGATCTGCACAACCATGGGCAAGCAACCACCCAAAGGATTGATCTTCTCCTTGCGATATAACTCCATCATTGCTTGATTTAACTTTTGTTTGTCGTCAGCAAAGCGTTCTTTTAATGCCTTAATTTTCGGCGCTAAATCTTTCATATGCGCCATAGATCGATAGCTTGACTCGGAAAGCTTATAAAATAATAGTTTAATCAAAACCGTTACCAGAATGATTGACACGCCCCAATTGCCAACCACTTTGTAAATTTGCTGCATAAGCCAAAGCAATGCGATAGAGATAAACCATAGCCAACCATAATCAACGGTGAGACCAAGTTTTGGGGAGACTTTATTCAGATTATCAATAATCTCTGGACCAACATATAAACTTGAAGTAAGAGCAAGCGAACTTCCAGCTGGAATAGAAATATTGTTATCAATAAAGCCAGATGTATAAATATCGCCTGAAGAAACATCGCTAAAATAATGTAATGTTTTGCTTTTATCCGGAACCCAAGCGCTTAAGAAATACGGTTGCTGCATAGCTAACCAGCCGCCCTGAATATCAACATTAATTTTTTCCGTATTTAACTTATCGTAAGTAAACTTCTGGTATGGTTTGTCTGGGCTGGAAATAGCAAAACCAGAAAAGGAACTATACTTAAAAAAAGACTTCGATACAGGAATATACTTATTTTTTAATTGTGCATAAAATTGGCCATTCCAAACTTGTTTTCCGTTATTGTTGATATCATAATTTACTTTTATATCATAACTGCCCTTCTCAAAAACAAACGTTTTACTAACGCTCAATCCTTTGGCCCCCCGCCAAAGCAATGCAACCTGCAGATCATTTTGATTGGAATTTAATATATAGTTTTTCTTTGTTGTAACATAAGTAGCTTGCTTTGTCGGTAAGTCAGGACCGATCGCACTTATTAAACCGCTTTCAGATAGAGATAAATTTTCAGGATTATCGCTTAAAAGCTGCACCAATTCCGTGCCATCTAATGATTTTTTATATTGCAATAAATTGGCGCGCGCTATATTGCCGCCAACTGGATCGATGCTGATATCTAAAACATCTGTTTTAACCTTAATAAGCCTGTTTTCCGGAATTTGGCTTAGCTGCTTTTTGGTTGTTAAGTTTTGCTGCGCCGAATCATTTGCGCTAATAGAAGTTGAAGTGATTCCCGGTGTTATATTAGCTGCAGTTGTTGCCGCAGCAGAAGTCAAAGCCTGCTTTTCTGCTAAAGACGTATTTGCCACAGGATAATCTTTTTGCCATGCATTCCATAATGCAAAACAAACCACGCCAAGCAAAGCGTACAAAATTATTTTTGTTTTATTCATATTCAGTCTAAATGTAAATTAGAATTAGTTTTTCTCTCGGAAACCGGATCATATCCGCCGGCACACCAGGGATGACAACGTAAAATTCTTTTTAAAGCCAGCCAACTTCCACAAAAAATTCCATGCTGTTTTATAGCTTCCTCTGCATAAAGCGAACAGCTGGGGTCAAAGCGGCAATTGTTGCCTAAAACCGGACTAAGCAAATAACGATAACAGTTAATCAAAATTATAATTATCTTGGTAATTGCGGTTTTGCACAAGAAATTAATTTTTGCCATTGTTTTTCAAGACCAGCCCTAAGTTCTTTTTTGTTTAAAAGAGCAGCTCCTTTATATGCAAGAACAACAACATCACAGGCCTTAAAAAGATGTTGATTTATACGAAAACTCTCTCTGACAATTCTGCGAAAAAGATTGCGCTTAACAGCAGTTTTAACGTTCTTCTTTGAGATGATTATCCCTAGTCGTGAAAAATTAATTTCGGTAAAATAAAAAAAAATGGCAAATTTATCGGCAGTTATTTTTTTGCCTTCAGTAAAAACACGATCAATCAAAGCTTTGTCTTTAAGTCTCTGATGTTTTGCGAGCTTTAACCGCATTTTATTATTAAGCACTTAAAACTTTTCTGCCTTTAGCTCGACGCCTATTAATAACTAACCGACCACCCTTAGTGGCCATGCGTGCGCGAAATCCATGGGTTCTGTTGCGTTTTAAGTTACCAGGTTGGAATGTTCTTTTCATAAAAATGTCTACTTCAAAACAAAAAATCTAATATAATCAATAAGTAATAACTACTATAGGGAAGGTAATTCTAGTTGTTTTTGCTCATGTTGTCAATAATGTAATTTTTTTAATAATTTAATATTTATATTTTTTATTATTGTTATTAAGCAAACAGAAATCTGTGGATAAGTAAAAAAAACCTTATTTTTTTAATGAATTAGCTTGTGAACAAGGTTGTTAAACTTTTATGGTTTTTATTGTGGGTGGATTGTTTATAACTTTGATAACTTTTTTGTTAAAAGACCTTAACTATAGTTATCAACATATTTATTAACAGCAAAAATTAATGATGTTATGTAACCTGATTCCGACGTAATAATTAGTTAACGTGTTGAAATAATGGCGAAAAACNNTCTTACACCGAATTCAGGTTATGTACATGAAATTTTTTGAGCTTCTTCAACTTCGGCATCAGTAGACCTACTTAATAACTCTGCGCATTTCATGTGTCCATTATTACTGGCATAGTCTTGAGCGCTTTGCTTATGTTGATCTTGCATATGTATGTTGTATCCAATACATGGTGCATAATATGCCAATAATGCCACTAATTTTAAACTACCTGCTTTTGCCGCCTCGAATAATGTTCCTGTGTAATCGTAGTGTTTTTCATTTTGAGCGCGTTTAGGAATAAGCTGGTCTTGCGGGTTGGCGCGAACATGTCTTTCAATTTCTTCATCTAAAGCTTGCTTAAATTTGTTTCGCAGAAGTTCTTTGGTTAGCTGTAAAGACATTTCTCTATGTTCTTTAGCAAGATTAACAGCTGAAATTTCACAGCCCTCTCTTGTAACAACTTCATAACTCTCGCTGCATTTAGGAAACCAGCTTCCTATCACTCTATTAACAAATTCATCCTGCCGCTGTTGCGCAGAAGGTTTTGGAACTGATTCAGAGAATGATATAGATATAAACCTAATTTCTCCATCCTTAAATTCTTTTTTTAATAAATCTTCTAATTTGTGATTTTCAAGCCGGGTGTATATAACTACTCCTCTATGTTTATCTGTAGCTATTTTTTGTGCTAAATTTTGCGCACTGTGAAGAACATCAGAAATAGGGGAGCACTGAAAGGAGTTGTGTATAAGGGGGTATATCCTTGAAGAAAAAAATGCGCCTTGAAATAATGGGTTGAGTAGAGTTTGTTGTATCTCTTTTTCGCTTTTGGCATCTGTGTCAAGAAATAACCTGTTATATCCTAGTCTTAACAAATCTGAAGATAAATTTGTAAATATCTCGATAGATCCTGTGTCATCTGGACGTTCGTATAAGACTATTATTGGTTTCATTATTTATGTTTATATAAAAAATATATTTTAAGGAAGGTTAGTAAAAACCCGAGGTAATTGAATTGGTAATTTTATTGCCTCGGGTCACAATTCTTTAAGAAGGTAAATACTATTTAGATTTAGGCGCTGGCGTTTTCATCAGTTGTTTCTGGTTGTACCTCAGCTTGAGTTTGTTTCCCTGTCATTTTTTCTGTTTTTGCCGGGGCTGTTGGTATTGCAACTGGTTCGGGAGGTAAAGTATCAGGAACTATTCTTGTTGTGCTACCATACATAATTAATACTTTTTGCCCTATGCGCAGGTTCAATTCATCTACTTGGGTAACAGTAAGGTACGATCCATCTTTAGTGCGTAAAACGTATTCCGTTCCTTTTTCATTCGAAAACGCCCCTTCAACTTTGTTACCTAAATATCCGCCCGCAAGCGCACCGCCCGTGCCGCCTATGATGTTCATTCTAGAGCCGCCGCCAATTGCAGATCCTGCCGCCGCACCAGCTACAACACCAGCAAGGCCGCCAATGCCAGTATTGGTGCTAATGTTTACAGGGCGCATCGATACTATAGTTGCCGGAACAACTTTGTTGACCCTGCCCGCTTGTTTTGCTGTATAAGTGTTGGGCGATAAAGTCTCAGCACAGCCGGCAAGAAAAAAAGCGCAAATTGATATAATAGTTAAAAAATGTAATGCATATTTTTTCATAAGTTCCTCGTGAGGATTGAGTATAAAAGGTTCAAATAAGAAAACACAAAATATGGCGCATTATAGCACGGTTTTGCAGGAAAATGCAGCTTTTCGGTTTAATGTAGTGTCTCAGTTTGAAATTTTTCGTCATCTCCGAACGATTTTGTCGGGGATCTATGCATAATAAACCAATGGATTCCCGCCGGAGTTTATCCCCGCGAAGGCGGGGGCGGGAATGACAAAACCAGACTGTTTTAAAACTGAGACACTACTTGGTTTAAAGCTCATTTGTTAACTATAATTACCCTGTCTTCTACTCTATTTTTATATCTACGGAGGAAGACTGGTTATTTGATGTGGTTACGTTTATCTTGTAATCGCCAGGGGGCCAGGCCGAATCTGTATTGGTAAAAGAAAAGTCGCGAATGATATTGTCATTTTTGCCAACAACTCCCTCGCCAGGCCCAAGCTTTGCGCCATTTTTGACTCTTACCATTTCTGCTTTAACTTTCAATCCTTGTTTTGCATGCAAAATGTAAACCGAAACGTAAATTTTAGACGAAGTTGCGGGAATGGTTGTTTTCATGGTTTCAACATCTCCTAGGTTATTTATTGTGTCGCTCACCAAAACCTGGTAAATTTCGCCGTCAGCATTATTTGCAGCATCTTTATTCGCGGTTTTGGGAATTGGCGGAGGAGTAATTCCCGCTCTATGAAGCTGTATTCCCAGCACTTTCCACGCATTATTTTCTTTTATAAATCGATATTCGATAGGAGTTGCCACCTCGTTTGTGATTATTAACACTCCTTTTAATGATCCCATGTTGTCTTTAACTTCTCTATCCTTCCAATTTACTGTTTTATTTTCTTTCAAAAAAGGATAGGTGTTTACAAAAGTTTCGAAGTCAGCAATTTTGGTGGTTTTCTGAAAATCCTCAGAAGTGTAAGAATACGCCTTAGGTATATCACCAACCCGTAAAGCCTCGAGCTGCATATTTGCAACTTCCGCCATGTCTTTAGTAAAATATAACGCAAGTCCTACAACGATGATGACAAAAACTACAACTCCTAATAACAATTTTTTCCACATAAAATTGTATCTCCATGGATGATTTGAGGCTATTTTTTCAGTGTAACAAAAAATAGAAATTTGTAAATGCATTTACTTATATCGGTTATCAAAAATATTATGGAAAATAAATTAGAAACATACAGAAAAAAAAGAAATTTTACTAAGACCAAAGAACCGAAGGGCGCCGCAAAAAAAGGATCGCAAAAATTGCCGGTTTTTGTAGTGCAAAAACATGATGCCAGCACCCTACATTACGATTTTCGCCTGGAAATTGGTGGCGTTTTAAAATCCTGGGCTGTTCCTAAAAAGCCTTCGCTTGATCCCAAAGTTAAGCGTCTTGCAATTCCCACAGAAGATCATCCAATGGAGTACAAAGATTTTGAAGGCGTAATTCCCGAAGGAGAATATGGCGCAGGCACAGTAGAAATTTGGGATTCCGGAACTTACGAAAATATCAATACCAATTTGTCTTTATCGTCAGCATGGAAATCCGGAAAAATCGAATTTTGCCTGCACGGTAAAAAACTAAAAGGCAATTTTGTGCTTGTAAAAATGCACGGGGTAGATTCCAAAGGAAAAGAAAAACCCTGGCTTTTACTAAAAATGAAAGAAAAATAACGTTTTTTTGTAAGTATTTGATTATACTAAAGTTTTTTATTGCATG
>PLMI01000144.1:0-3884 GCA_003142435.1 Coxiellaceae bacterium
ATTAAAATATGTCGTTATTCAGGTACGACTATTTAGAAGCATTATTTATAGCAAAAATATAAGGATTTGCTGTCTGCGGTAATTGATCTAGATTTACTGATAGTTTTGAAGGATCGCAAAATTCTCCTAAGTTGGTTAAGTAAAATAAACCAATTTTTGAATTTGTATCTTGTAATGCTTCCCTTAGGGCTTTTATTTGTCGAAGATCTTGTAAATTTATATTGATTGAAACAAATTCAACAGTTTTAAGTTTTTTAGCAATTTCAGAAAAACGTTTTTCACTGGATAAAAAATAGAAATCTCTAAATGATGTTTGTTCGTCGAATAAAGATTGCATAAGATCAGGTTGATAGTTCTCCCAATGTTTTACAAATTCTATTATTCTTTCTCTTTTTACTGCAAATGGAGCATTTATTTCTGATAATTCTATGATTTTACTCTGCATGGCTTTAAGGAATTCGCATACTAGAGGATCATCATCACACATCAAAAAGGTATTATATGGGATTTTATCTATTAGATTTAATAAATAAAAATTACCTACTACGAATGCACATCTATTTTCATCAGAGGATAAAGGTGTTTCTTGTTTAGAAAAGTGTTCAAGATAGGATAAAATTTTAGGGACATATTTACCATAATGATATGCGTTATTAGATAAAAGGAAATGAGGTTGCATTAATTGCCTTTGTCGCTCGTCTTTGTTAGCAGAATATGTTTGCTCTTTATTGCCCAAATGTTCTTCGTATCGGGCGAGTATGGAGTTTGCGAGAGTTAAAGGAGCAATTTTGATCATAAGAGTCCAATATTATTATTATTTTTATTGAAAGTTATTTTTTTATAATTATTTTATTGAATAATAAATTAGCACACGAATATTAAAGGAAGCTTATGAGGAGGTACGTGTATTAAAAGGTCCATTGCGCAGAGAATGGCTGATAGGGTTAATTATTCCTTAAGTTTTATGGTTTATACTGTAATCGATTTTCATAAATAATAATTTTACTTAAAAATAAGCGGAGTAACTTTGTCTGTTAACATGTGGAGAAATCCGAAAGTTGAGTTTTAAAAGTGAAACCTAGCAATTGCAAAATAAGAATTTGGTAAATAAAAATAAAATAAATTTGGAGCCAATATGCATAGCACAGAAGATACTGAACTTTTACCGATGGTATGTTTTCATGTATCACGGGTAACCCCATGTGTACCCCATGATCCCAACGGCCCCGATTCCCCTTACATACTCGGAATAGAAATAATATTTCGTAATTTTCCATCTCGACTGCTATCTGAATTGACAAAGCAGGGCTCAAGTTTTAATAGAATATTAGGAGCTCTTGCGGCCTTTATAAGAAATCATTTAGTTAGAGTATACAAGATAAATGAAGCAGATATCAGTAGATATTATAATTTATCTGAAAGGCATTATGAATCTCAATCACAAAATGAGGTACAAATGTGTATTATGGAATGCTCATTTTCAACTTCAAGAGATTATAATAAACATGTTGATGATATAGAACATCTTCCAGGTGACTTGCACTCACTACGACTACATGGTACATCACAAGGAATCGATATAGATTCATGGAAAGAAGAAATCAACAGCTGGATGTCTTTTCGGCTAGGGGTGTCGGAGGAAGAGGTTGCGCAGGGACCTATTAATTATTGGATGCAGAAAAAAAGAGATGAAGAAGCAAAAAAAGAAGCAGAAACACTACTTTTCGGTTTTTTTCCAGCATTCAATAAACATTCTCCATTAAGTCTTTTATCAAAACCTGCAGGAGATGATTTAATTAGGTGTATCACTGGAAAACCAGAAGTTGTTATGGGGCAAATGCCAACTCAATCGATGGCTATAACAGTAGCTTACAAACAGATGAGTACTTCATCTGACCCTGCGCACTCTTTCGAAGTAAACATAAAATTTTCTCTGAAATTCATGAGGTTTGATGATTTACCGTCTCAATTATTTGACAAAATTCGTGATCTTTTCATAATTTTTGAAGGATATGCAGAAACAGAAAACTTACTGATAACTCAAATAGAAACATTAGATCCTAATGCAACAGGGATAGGTGACCGACAGTCTGCTTCAATAACCCTTAAAGGTCTCACTCAAGAACAAGTAGAATTTTTGCAAGGTTTTAACATCCCGGAAACTAAGCAAATCGAGGATTTTACCAAAGAGATTGATATCCGAGTCGAAAATGCAAGACAAAAATATAATCAAATACTGAACCTGAACCATCTACTAATAATAAATCTTCAAAAAGATATTAGGGCAATGGTAGNNCAATTGCATGCCAAATTAATACCTTACTTACCTACCCCGAATGCGGTTCCCCGAAAAATTGACCCTCAAATTTTTACTATTTCAAGATACATAAATGAGCTGATTTCAGCTCTTTATTATGATAATGATTTCTTTATCAAAAATGATTTTCGTACAGTATTACAATTGTATTACAACGAAATAAAACAAATGGATAGATATGTTTGTCTATGTGCAGATTTGGCATATAAATCCTATACAGGCTCAGTGTTTACTTCCCTAGTTGAAATAACAACACCCGTCTGTCGAGCAATGTCGAGAAAATATGGTTCACAGCTTACCTTATGCTCACGTTCTCTTAAACTCTGGATTGATGCAGGTAGAACTTTGACATTCGGGACAGAGCTCAATCATCCTATGCTAAAAGCTCTTTCTTGTTGTATAAATGAGTTTTCAGGTAAAGCGGTGTTTTTTTCGAGCGCGAGCATTTGCCAAATTCTCGACTTTGAAAATCAACGACAGAACAGAGAAGAATTAAAAAAACAACTTCAAAAGTATGAAGATTTAAGTAATGTTTTTGATGATAATACTAAAGACATGACTCCAGCGGATTTGTTTTGGCTTATTCCTAAGCAAGAGATTGATAAGTTATATCATGAAATTTTCGAAACAGGACGTATTAAATTATTTAACTTTAAAATTGAAAGGGACAGCGAAACAAAAATTCAAGAGATGAATCTTTTGCATGAAATGCCAGAGGTACGGAGTATTCTAGAAATGATTATGAGGAGATCACCCGTAGTTACAGAAAAGCTCCCTCGCCCAGGAGCTGCATCTTGTGAAATGTGGCAGTTATATAAAAAATATGCTGATGACATTAATAAATGCATAAATGGGACAGCCGATGAGGCTGATGAAGCTCAAGGAAGATTAAAACAAAAAGATGATCTGCAGTCAGCTTTTAGACGTCAAACAATATGTACAATGCTTGCAACATATGTTGCGACGACTATCCTCGGGCTTGATAGTGTTAAAGGGATTAGCGTTTGGCTTTATAATGTTCCTGATTTTCATCGAAACAATGTCGCTCAGGAAAACCGCGGCTAAAATCCCCACCGGCACGGCAAATATAATCGNNAGGGATTAGCGTTTGGCTTTATTTTTATAAAATGGGCCTAGAAGACGTTATAGTCTATGATAACGATAAGAAAGGTCTTGCTAGTGTGGCCCAAATGGTAAGGAATTTGCAAGCGATAAACTTAACTACTATTCAGGTCCCCCCATTTAAGCAAAATCTTACTGAGGACGAATACCTAGAACAAATGGGCGTATTGATAGCTCCGCGTATTTTGTCCAGAATTGATGCCAGATTAGAGTTTCTGTGTAACATTAAGCAATATCAAAAAGATGCACTAGAGCTAAGACAAAGGGTAGAGTTATATAAGCAATCTCACCACCCATTTGTTGTGAATGCAGATGAAATTTCAGAGAATAAAGTAGAACACCTTTATAAAGCATATGCAAAAGTTGGTGTTTTGAGGATTGAACAAAATTGTTCTTCCACACATAGTTTGCATTAGTTTCGATCTGATTTGGCATTCATTGCATT
>PLMI01000144.1:3901-9882 GCA_003142435.1 Coxiellaceae bacterium
AATTTAACATCATGCCTATTGCTAATCCAGACCAGGATTTAGAAAAAATATTGCCTTGACCCGAGCCGCACCTCTTAACGCCAAGCGTTTAAATCTGTCCACGCCATGTGTAAAAACCGGAGTTTGTGAAGATTGTTTAGCTAAAGATCGCATTTGTAATTATACGGTGACAATAAAACGCGCCTGGTATCCTTATAGAATGACTGTTTTATTTGTTGACGAAAATATGGGGTTGTAAATTGTTTTTTTCAGTAATTTTAATGTGCACTCGTATTCTGACATTTGTCAGCTCCGGTGCTAATATTCATGAATTGATTGTTTATCCGCAGTCGCAAAAAACCATGAGAGTAAGCTCATGGTTTTTTGCAACATCACGCGATGTAGAGTAAGCGAAATCGCGAAATGCTTTAGCGGAGGAGCTTTTTTTAGTTATCCTCTTGTTGCATTAGGTATTTGTCAATATTTCTCCAGCTAATCACCTTTGTCTTAGAGCGTAATTGCTCATTATCACCGCCATAAACCACATAAGATGTAGTGGAGAAGTTGTCTGTAATTTCCTGCAAATACGTAAGATTGACGAAGAAATCTTGTGCAATTGTTTTACCCGATTTGAGTTCTATCGCCTCTATCGTATTTTGATATTCGTTTATGCAATCGATTTCATGTCCGATTTGATCACGCCAAAAAAATAATTTAGGAATTCGTCCTTGATTGTAATAATTTTTTATAAGTTCCGATATTATGAGATTCTCAAAAAGGGAGCCACGAGCATAGTTTGTTGTAAGTTGTGCCGGGTTTTCGATATTTAGCAGCGAACAAACAATTCCTGTGTCATGGAAATATAATTTTGGTGATTTTATTAAACGTTTGCCAAAATTTTTATGGTAAGGCGGCAGTAAAAATACTATAAAACTAGCTTCTAATAAACCTATCCAGGATTTTGCTGTGTTGTGTGTTATACCGCAATCATTTGCCAGAGATGATAAATTTAATAATTGGCCAGTACGTCCGGCGCATAATTTAAGAAATTTTTGAAAGAGATTTAAATCTAAAATATTTGTTATTTGTCTAACATCGCGCTCTATGTATGTTTGAATATAACCAGGGTACCAGTCATTTGGAGCGAGATTAGATGCGTAAATACGAGGATAAAAACCAGTAAAAATAATTTCTTCTAGATTTTTAATTTCATTTTTAGTATGTAATTCTTTTAGACTTAATGGCAATAGTGTAAAAATTGCGACACGTCCAGCCAGAGACTGTGAAATTTTCTCATTAAGTAAAAAGTGTTGTGATCCGGTTAATATATAGTTTCCTGGAATAGGATTTTCATCGCTATATGTTTGCAGATAAGAAAATAATTCAGGAGCTTTTTGTGCTTCATCAAAAATTACTTTTTTATTATATTGCAGCAGGAAGCCGCGGGGATCAGTTGTGGCGTAACTTCGGTTGTCTGGATCCTCCAGTGTAACATAAGTATAATCGGGGAAAGCCAGTTTTGTGAAAGTAGTTTTTCCTGACTGACGTGGACCTATTATTGCAATAATAGGCATTTTTGTTGCCATGTACTTAACTTTAGTTTCAATGTCTCTATTGATAATCATATCCGCGATCTCTATATCTATTGGCATATCTTGACAAATTGTAAATCAAATTGACAATCTGTCAAGATTTATAAATAATAATGAAGTAATTTTGCATAAAGTTATTAAAAATCAAGACATTAGATGATGTAATTGTCTTACCCTCGTCCTGTTACTCATCCTTGGGATTTGCCTTCGGCAATTGCGAAAACCCCTCTTCTAAGAGGATTTTGTGGGAGCAAACGAGCAATAGCGATAAAATATAAAAGACACAGTTTTAAAGGAAGTCTATTGCAGAATTTGAAGGGTATATGGATAGCTTTTGCCAACCTATTTTGACACTATAACCATGGCCGGACGCAGCAATCGATCTTTTAATAAATAACCCTTTTGCAGTACTTGCAGAACAGTATTAGGCGGTACCGTTGCATTTTCTTGAACAGCAACTGCAGAGTGTTTTTTAGGATCAAATGTTTCATTGATTGGGTTAAGCTGCGTTATGTCAAATTTTTGCAATACGTCCATGAACGATTTTAACGTCAATTCTACGCCGGCGTGAATGTTTTGTAGAACTACGTTATCTGTTATTTTAATTTCCATAGTTCTTTCCAGATTGTCAATAACTGGCAAAATTGCAAAAGCAAATTTTTCTATAGAATATTTGTGCGCATTTTCGACATCGCGTTCGGCGCGAAGATGGGCATTTTTTAAATCCGCAAAAGCGCGCAAATATTTTTCCTGAAACTCTTCTGCTTTTTTTTCAGCGGCAGTAAGTTTTTCATTGCATTGTTCTTTATCGAGCAAATCTAATGCTTCAACTTCGTGAGGTTCTTCATTTTCAGCGGTTACTTTTTCTTTTTTTTGCAATTCAGGCGTTGGCCTGTTTGCAATTTCTTCCCAATTTTTTTTCATAATAATTCTATTTAAATTTGACTGTGATAATGTGCAAAAATGATCTGTAAAAGACACAAAACATGTAATAAAAAATATCAATAAAATCAACAACTTACGATTTTTAACAAAAAAATTATCTTTGTTGATACTTAATTAGATAAAATTATAACTGTTAAATACGTAAGAGACAATTATTTGCTCGTTGTCATTGCTTTTTTTGTAAATAATCATAAAAATAAGTAAATCACTTATTGTTTAGGAATCTTAAAGTTATGAAATTAAAATTCAAAAGGATAGCGCTTATTGGCAAAGAACAAACTCCACATATTGTAGAGACGCTGCAGGCTTTAATTGAGTATTTAAAACCATATGAAGCAGAGTTGGTTTTAGAAGTGGAAACAGCGAAACTTTTGCCGAAGGAAAAATTGCCAAAGGTTTTTTACGCCGATTTAAAAAAGCACGCAGATCTTTTGATTGTCGTCGGCGGCGATGGAAGTATCTTGAACGCTGCACCTTTTGCATCTTTGCAAGATATACCGGTTATTGGCATAAATAGAGGGCGTTTAGGATTTTTGACAGATATTTTGCCGCATAAAATAGAGAGCATTGCTTCGATTTTACAAGGAGATTACTCTTTGGAAACGCGGTTTCTTTTGCGCGTAGAGGCATTTTCTGAAGAAGTTTCCATCGGGGCAGGAAAAGCATTGAATGACATTGTTTTGCTTTCGGAAACTGCGGGGTATATGGAAGAACTTGAAGTTTATATTGATGATAAATTTATGTGCACTTATTCTGCTGATGGTCTCATAATATCAACGCCAACCGGGTCTACAGCTCATGCGCTTTCGGGAGGAGGGCCTATTTTACATCCAAATTTGCAGGCAATTGTTTTGGTTCCTATGCTGTCGCACAACTTAAGCAGCCGGCCGATTGTTATTGATAGCGCAAGTAATATTAAATTAGTGGTTTCACAGCACAATAGAAAAAGCGCACAAATAAACTGTGATGGCAAAAAGCAAATTCTGATACCAAAAGGAGGCTATATTTGCATTAACAAAACGGATGAAAAACTAAAATTATTGCATCCAAAAGATTATGATTACTTTGAGACTTTGCGATCGAAGCTGCATTGGGAAAAACAGAATTAAAGCTCTAAGAGAGATTCAAAAATAAAAACTGCTAAGAAATGCTTACAAATATCACTATAAAAAATTTTACGATAATAAAAGAAGCCGAAATCGATTTTTATGACGGGATGGGAGTTATTACCGGAGAAACCGGCGCAGGCAAATCTGTAATTTTAGATGCGCTGGATTTAGTTTTGGGTGGGCGATGCGATAGCTCTTTAATTCGTGATGGCGATGAAAGCGCAGAAATAACGGCTATTTTTGACATTTCACACAATGCGCTTGCTCAAAACTGGTTGCAAGAAAATGAATTTGCATGTGAAAAAGAATGCTTCTTACGGCGCGTCATAAAAAATGATGGACGTTCTAAAGTATTTATTAATGGCAGCATGGCAACTTCGCAACTGGTACGTGACTTAGGAAGTTTATTGATTAGTATTCTTGGGCAGCACGAGTCACAGCTTTTATTAAAGCCGGAGAAACAACTGGAATTACTCGATAATTTTGCAGGTAATAATCAACAATGCGAAGAAGTTGCCAATTTATATTATTCGTGGAGCAAAGCTAAAAAGGATGCGGAAGAATTACAGAATCTTGCCGAAAATTTTCAGGGAAAACTAGATTTTGTTAATTATCAACTCAAAGAGTTGGATGACTTATCTTTGCAAGATGGAGAGGTCTTGGATTTACATCGCGAGCATACTTTTTTAAGCAATGCCGAAAATGTGATTGCAAGCTGTAATAACACACTCCAAGTGATGTCTGATGAGGAGGCTGGAAATGCTTTAAGTTATTTGCACAGGGCAAAAGATGAGCTCGGGCAAGTAAAAATTGAAGAGGAAAAATTTAAGACAATTTTTGCACTATTGGAAACTGCGATCATCAACAGTGAGGAGGCGACTAATGAATTGCGTTCTTACCTTGGTTCAATTGAATTAAATCAGAACAGATTGGCTGAAATTGATGAGCGGTTACATTGTATTTATGATATTAGCCGTAAGCACAAAGTAAAACCAGAGGAGTTATTTTTTATTTATCAAAAACTAAAAAAGCAAAAGGAAGATTTATCAGCCTTAGATGATAATTTGCAAAAGACGCAAGAAACTATAAATATTTTTGTCAATAGATTCAAAAAAGAAGCTGACAAATTGAGCGATGAAAGGAGGCGCGCGGCTTTAAAGTTGGGAGAATTAATTACAGACAAAATGCAATTTTTAGGAATGGAAGGCGGGAAGTTTGCAATTGTTTTTCATGACTATCCCAGCGATTCTTTCAATGCAAATGGATTGGAAACGCTGGAATTTTATGTGAGCGCTAATCCAGGAATGTCTATGCTTCCTTTGCGCAAAGTGGTGTCGGGAGGAGAGTTGTCTCGTATTAGTTTGGCAATAAAAGTTGTTACTGTAAATAAGAAAAATACAACTCCAGCTTTAATTTTTGATGAAGTTGATGTTGGCATTGGCGGCAAAACTGCACAAATCGTGGGGAAATTGTTGAGTGATTTAGCGCAAAATTCGCAAGTTCTTTGCGTTACTCATTTGCCGCAAGTAGCAGTTAATGGCAAATGGCATATCAAAATAGAAAAAATAACCGATGGAAAATCAACTCATGCCATTGTAAAAAATCTTAGCAAAAAAGATCGTGTTAATGAAATTGCAAGAATGTTGGGCGGGGTTGATATTTCAGTTAATACTTTAGCAACCGCGAAAGAGATGTTAGAAGAATCAAAAGATTATTAACTTACTTGTGTGGCGATGGGAGTTCGCATCCCAACATGAGAATGTCTCATTTCACCTTTACGGTCAAGTGTAGGTGCATGGTGTAATGATATATGCCTTATTGGTAACTTATAATTTTCAGGTGTTGATTTTATTACATCCCTTGCTGTATTAAGATACTGTTTTGTTATAACGATGAGATGCTTATCACGGGTTTCTTCTTTTATTTCTGCCTTACCAATTATTTTGAGAACAGAGTTTTTGAAATCTTCAGGTTTACATTCCCCTGTATGGAGTTTTAATTCTAGCGCCGTAAATTCTTCGTTGAGATCATATAAGAATCTCATAATATATCTGCTCTCATTTTCGTGTTGCTTCCATGTATTTTGTGTTAAGTTGAGGTCTGGTTTTTTCTCTTGAATAAGTTCATTTTGTACTCTTAGGCAATCCTGCAAACAGATTATTAGTTGCTGCTTTTCTTCTATTTGTCTGCTGATAGTTTCAAGCTTTAATTCCATCGTCTTTTTCTCTTCCGGCGACATTTGCTCACTACTCATACTACCAGTTTCAGGTGTGATTTTAAAATTTGACAAGCTTTTTTGCAGTGTTTTGGTCATCTCAACTAAAGAGGAAACCTTGTTGGGGCAAAATAGAAATGT
>PLMI01000110.1 GCA_003142435.1 Coxiellaceae bacterium
CATATTGCTGTCTACGAGCTGAAAGCTCCGCCGGTAAACCGATTGAAATGTCGTTCACGAGTGCGTCGAATTTATCTAGAATTTCCACGATGCGTTCTTGTTCGGCGAGAGGTGGAATATTAACTGTAATGTTTCGTACAAAAGAAAGATTTGCCATCGTAAATTTTTCCTTAGAAAGATCTATAAACAACTGATATTTTGAACGACAAATATAATACAAATATGATGGATTTAATTGATTAGTGTCCTTTGGATAAAGTGCAGCCATGTTCTGATTTATTGTCGCTTCGAATGGTAAGAAAGCAACCTTACCAATAGTTGCACCCACTAATGCAATCAAGGTGGTATATTTTTTTTGTAACTTAGCAGATGATTCAGCTAAACCTTTCTCTGTTATTTTTGCCGTAACATCAGAAACTGTTTTTTGATTTTTGCACACAGTTGAACCAAGCCAATTTATTGTTCCATTGTCCCAATAGCTATTATTTGTTTTTGAAGGAGTTCCCCCAGATTGTATTGTGCTTACATCTCCAAGTTTATATTCCTGATATTCTCTATTTTGTAACAAAAAGTGAAAATAATGCTCATACTGCTTCTTTCTTGCTNNTCTAACTCTGCTTCTAACTCTGTAAAACTATCAAGAATTTTCACAATTTCTTCTTGGATTGCAAGCGGCGGGAGCGGGATTTTGATTGGCTTCACATTTGGCACTGTAAGTTGCGGAATACTTCCACCACTTGAGCCAATTTCTGTTATATCAAGTGCATAGCTTAAAAATTTAGGCGATATGAGTTTTGTGTTTGGGATTAACGTAATCAAACGTACAATCGGGGTAAATTTTTCCTTACGAACTGTATGATAGCCAATGGTTCCTCGTGCCGAAATAGTTACAGCTTCATCATTAATCTTATAACTGTCAGTGTACCCATATAGGGCTTTTTCATTTGTGCCGTTAGAGTAGATAGGATAAGGAAATTCATCCGTCGGTGCAATTTGCCCTTTCCGATATTTTNNCATTTTTCTGGTAAGTCTCCACCCGCTGAAATCGATAGACACACTTCTCCCAACTCCTTAAACTCCACACCATTCGGGCAGAGTTCGGCGATCAATTTTTTGATTTTTGATCGGTTATTTATCATGTTAGCAATGGGATTAAAGATTCAATGGAGGTTTTCAGTTCGACATCCGTGTATCTTGTATTATGTGTATTTTCAGGATGATGAATGATGTTTCTGATTTTTGTTGGCAGTGTTTTAGTTTGATTTTCAGTAGTTCCATCTTTTTTTAATCGAACATATGGCTGATTCTGCACAATTCCGCTATTAATTAAATATTTTTCGAACTCTTCTTCGTGGTAATTCTTTTCATCTGCCATAATCGCTTTTGCTTGAATGAAACCATAAAGTTCATTATGAAATTCAATAGATAAAACCCCAAAGGCATAATAGTTAATTTCGCCCCAAGAAGGACTCGAAGAACCAAACAGATCAAATTTTTTGCCCGCTTCAACTTTGTTTAATCCTAATTCTTTTGAAAATATATTCATTGAATGTGTTTCTTTTTTATATTTTTTCAATAAATATGGAGAGTGTGTAATAATAAAAATTTGTAACTTTTCAGATATTTTTTCAAGTGCATCAAGTAGTTTATTTTGAGCCTGTGGATGTAAAAAGGTTTCTGGTTCATCAATGAAAAATAATATTGGCTTAGAAACTTCATTTTCATCCGACGAAGAAATATCAGCGTACACTTGAATAAGTGATAAGGCCAAAGCGCGTTGCATTCCTGTGCCTTTTTCAGAACTCTTTGTTTCAATACCATTTTCAGACAAAGTAATATTTCCTGTTTTGAAAAAACTCTCGATCTCAGGCAATGAAAAATTGAATCTTACTTCTGTCTCTCCGTACTGCTCAGATAAGATTTCTTGTATTTTTAGTTCAACTGGTTTTAAAGTTTTTGCTAGACTGTTTTCACCTTCCCCAAATGTTTCTTTATGTGAATTTTTAAAATTATTCCAAGTAGATGAATTAATAAAGTTACTTGTTACAGCATTAATAATCTTTCCACTAATTTTTGTTTTTGAAAAATCAGAGATGTCACCTGAATTTGTATCAGCCCAAACAAACTGTGCATCAAAAAGAGCGGTAATTGTATTATCAATTCCTGTGGGATTTTCGAATTGATTTGCTACTGAATTAAAGACGCGAACGTTGCCAATAGACAAAGTTTTTTCCCTTCCATTTTGTGTGATTTTTGTTTCCTCGCTAGAACGCATCACTCGCAAACTTTTCTGGCCACCTGTATCTATTAAGGAAGATTGGTATTTTTTGAGCGCTTCCGTCTTAACAAGTGATTCAATATCATCACCTTTAAACTCAATTTCAACAGAAACAAAATCATCTCCTTCAATTTCGGTCTTGGTAATAACTTCAGTTCTATCTTTTTTAGTGCGTATAAAATCAATAGCTTCAAATACTGACGATTTACCGCAGTTATTATCACCAACAAAAAAATTTACACCCTTATCAAAGTGAAGCTCGTGATCACCCTTGAATCCTTTAAAGTTATGAAGTTTGATTTTTGATATATACATATTTTTTTAGTTAGTTAGTTCCTTCAATATCCGCCACGATTTCATCAATCGCTGCGCGGAGTTCATTCTTCGGGAAGCACTCGTAAATCAGCTGTTCAATTTTACTTAGATATTTAGTCATAGTTATTTAATTATTTTCTTTAATATCTTTAATCATTTTCTCAAAATCACTTTCATAACCACGATCTTGAATCACTCGAAACTTTGAATATTCATCAAGAGCCTTTTCATCGGCTTGTTCTTTGCTTATTTTACCTAGTCCTTCAAGAACAGGATACGCATTGAGATCGAGATAGCTACTCATAAAACCAATCCAATCTTGCATAGTAGTTGGAAGTTGTCGCTCAGCTCTCATTTGCGCTAAATCAAGAAAAGCGCTCACCGCAAGTCGTAATCTATGCAGCTCTTGTTCTTTTAGATAATTTTTTGCAACCGTAACATCAGTCTTATAAATTTTTCCACTGGGCGAATGTGCCCACGAAGTCAGCCCCATATTCTCTTCTTTAGCATCTGCACGATCATAAATTATTTCGGCAGCCGTTCCTCCTGCAATAGCAAAATGCAATTTATTTTGAATAAAAGCAAAAAACTCTTTTGTAATAATATTGTTCTTATCATAATCGGAAGCGAGCGCGAATATGTCGGTAATTTGTAAATAAAGACGGCGTTCACTGATGCGAATATCTCTAATCCGTTCAAGCATTTCTTTGAAATATCCATCATCAAACTTCCGTCCTTGTTTAAATCGGTTATCATTGAGAACATAGCCTTTTTGAATATATTCGTGAAGCACTCGTGTAGCAAACTTTCTAAATTGAGTTGCTTTGATTGAATTTACACGATAACCAACAGAAATAACCATATCTAAACTGTAAAATTGAATCTCGCGGTTTACCTGTCGTTTTCCCTCACTACGAACTACTCGAATTTTTCGAGTAGTTGAGTTTTCTTCTAATTCTCCACTTTTGTATATTTCTTGAATATGATAAGTAATAGTATGCTCTTCCACACCAAAAAGGTTTGCCATGATTTGCTGGCTCATCCACATATTTTCATCAGTCATATAGACTTCAATTTCTACCTCTCCTTCATCATTTGTGTAGAAGGCAAGTCCAACCCGCTCGGGAATCTCTTTGTTAAACTGATGACGCCACTTAGTTAACTGCTGATCTAGCGATGGCATTGTAATGTCGTTTTTTTTCATACTATCTTTACTCCTCAATATTCGCCACAATCTCATCAATCGCGGTACGAAGTTCATTTTGTCTGGCGACAATTCTGGCGATTTTTGCGTTAAGTTCTGTGATATCCACCACCTCGCGAGTATCCACTCCAACCACATAGCTGGATACGGCGATGTTGTAGTCGTTATCGGCAATGGTTTTGTTATCTACCAGCTTGGCAAAATATTTTGCGTCTTTACGAGTGGTGAACGCTTCCAGAATCTTGGTGCGATTTACTTCGCTTAATTTATTTTTGTTGCCGCCACGGACAAACTCAGCAGAAGCATCAATGAAAAGTGTTTTGTTATCTTTTTTGCTTTTCTTGAGTACGATGATACAGGTGGCGATAGTCGTACCAAAAAAGAGGTCAGGGGGAAGCTGAATAACAGCATCGACATAATTGTTGTCTATCAGATATTTACGAATCTTGCCCTCTGCGCCGCCGCGATAGAGTACGCCGGGAAATTCAACAATCGCGGCAGTACCGCTTGTTGAAAGCCAAGATAGCATATGCATGGTAAAAGCAAGATCAGCCTTGCTCTTTGGCGCGAGTACTCCGGCCGGTGAAAAACGCGGATCATTGATTAGAAGCGGATTAGCGTCGCCCTCCCAGTGAATAGAATACGGCGGATTGGAAACAATGGCGTCAAAAGGCTCGTCATCCCAATGTTTCGGGTCATTAAGTGTGTCGCCGTGAGCGATATCAAAATGATTGTAATTAATATCATGCAAAAACATGTTTATACGACAAAGATTATAGATAGTGAGGTTGATTTCCTGTCCAAAGAACCCTTGCCGTACATTTTCTTTGCCGAGGACTTTAACGAATTTAAGGAGCAAAGAACCAGAACCGCAAGCTGGATCATAAACCTTGTTCACTTCCTTTTTGCCAACTGTGGTGATCTCAGCAAGAAGTTCGCTGACTTCTTGTGGGGTGAAAAATTCCCCGCCTGACTTTCCTGCATTTGCGGCATACATAGTCATCAAAAATTCATATGCATCACCAAAAGCGTCTATCGTATTATCGTAGTAATTTCCAAGTTTGAGGTCGCCGATAGATTCAAAAAGTTTGGCGAGCTTCTGATTACGTTTTTCTACCGTGCCTCCCAGTTTATTGGAATTTACATCAAGATCATCAAATAAGCCCTTGATTGCCTCTTCACTGTTTGCGCCTTTGGCAGAATTTTCAATATTACGGAAAACAGCGGTAAGTGTTTCGTTTAGATTGGCGTCGTTGCGGGCATTCTTGCGGACATTTACAAAAAGCTCACTCGGTAAAATATAAAAACCTTTTTCTTTTACGGTATCGGCGCGGCCAAATTCCGCTTCTTTATTAGAAAGTGTAGTGTAGTCAAAATCTTTTTTACCGGCACGGCGTTCATCCGCATTGATATAATTGGTCAAATTTTCACTAATGAAACGATAAAAAAGTATTCCAAGCACATACTGCTTAAAATCCCATCCATCCACGCTTCCGCGCAAATCATTCGCGATCTGCCAAATAGCGCGATGCAGTTCGGCGCGTTCCTGCTCTTTAGTTGTATTGATATTATTTGCCATAGTTATTCTCCAAATCTACCAGCTCAGGTATCCACAACACNNCATTTAAAGCGCTTTTTTATCTCACAGAGATGAACGAATGAAATTCTCTGTGGAATATGTCAAAATGAATCAATAAAAATTGAGGCAGAAGATATAATTCTTTTGCCTAATGACGGGAAATATCATCCGCAAAGTTTTTTTGTTGTTTCTTCTTGATTAATGTGTTGGCTGCCATAAACAGCACGTATTTTTTCCATATCCCAAGAGCTGCGATTATAGAATTTATAATCATTAGAGCGAAAATACCAGCTCAATTTCTTAGGCGACCAGAGGTAACCGGAAGCATAGATAAAGCATCTTTAAAGTTCGTAAATAAAATTACCTTGACGCAATGAGTCGCGGCAACGTTAATTTTTTTGAGGGCAACGATGGATTGGTCGTGGCAAAAGGGATAAATTAATCCGGCGAAATTACTTGATTTTCCCAAAAACAAACACAATATAATCAAAATACTTAAAATTTTTTAAATGAGCCTAAAAATGAAAAATGATTTCGATAGTAAAAAAAATCTAATTATAGATTTTAATCAGTTACCAAAGGAAACACAGCAGCTTATAATTCAATGTCGAAAAAAATGGGAAATTTCCACATCATATCATAATCAATATTTTGGTAATGCTCCAAGTATAAAAAGCTGTATTTTTAACGGGAAAAGGTTGGTTGCCTTGGGCGGTTCTTTAGTGCAAAGCGATGATGAGCAGCGTGAATGGCGTACTCCGTCAGATTTTTTGCTGTCTCATTTAACGACCTGCCTTGGAAAAGAATGGTTTGACATAGAAATACAAAGTTCGGAAGACCAACACGAAATTATCAAATGGAGTTTGAATGGAAACTTCAATACTAATAACGCAAAGAATTTAGAGTTGGAAGCACCAAATGGAAGTGCCTTAGCTTTGCTTCATTTGGCATATGATTTATATGTTTTAGCTAACCAAAATAATTTACCAAAACGTCTTATAGATAACTTAAAGGTTAAAAAAAATTTTAACGGGGCAAGGTACGAAGCATTTGTTTTTGCAACTCTAGTACGAGCAGGCTTTAATGTTGAATACCTTGATGAAGTTTCTGGTAAAAATGGCAAAGTGGTAGATTGTAGAGCTAAACATATTGTTTCTGGTGAATATATATCAGTTGAAGCAAAAACAAGAAATGTACAAAATGTGCTTGGCGCTATTGAAGGTAATAAAAATAAAATTAAGTTATATCGCAATCTGAGAGAAGCTATTGAGAAAAATGCGAACGAGCCTTACGTATTATTTGTTGATTTGAATTTGCCCAATTTCAGCGTACAAAATGCTGCTAGAAGGGAAGCAATTAGTTCGGCGCATAGAAAACTTGAAAAATCCCACGGAGATAAATTACCAAATTTAATTTGTTACACAAATATTCCTTTTCATTATGGGAAACATGATGTTTCACCAGAAAATTCTGCCTATGGATTTGTTATATTCCAAAACCCAAAACATAAACTGAAAAACAGTGAAAAGATAATCCAGTCTATAAAAGATTCTGTTGATAAATACGCTTTTCTCCCAAAAGAATTCAACGAATCTGACAATTTCGCAAAAACCATCGCTCATCCATAAAATTCAAGGTAGGCTCTCGTTCTTCTAGGCCCAATTAGTTTGTGATTACTTAGTTTGAGTATACTTTATCGACACCATTTGATTTTATTGGCGCTCCCTAGGGGACTCGA
>PLMI01000099.1 GCA_003142435.1 Coxiellaceae bacterium
TGGCGCTCCCTAGGGGACTCGAACCCCTGTTTTCGCCGTGAGAGGGCGACGTCCTAGGCCACTAGACGAAGGGAGCAATTTGAAAAAAGTCTAATACGTAAACATTTCATATAGGAATTGCCCGTTCACTTTTATAAATTAAAGTATTATTTTCTAATTCATAATACTTCTTGTTACCGTGAACAAACCCCGCTAGATTTTGTAAATTTATTGCTCCTTCTTTCAAAGAAACGATCTCATGGTTCTGAGAATCAAATGCTTTTTTCTCTGGAATGTAAATACTTTCTTCTTTGATATTAACAACTGCATATCCATATTTTTCAATTTCACGTTTCGACCTTATAAGCTCTTGTATATCTTTTTCACTGCGATAAGCTGGACGATTAGTACTATGTTCGACTAAGGCACGTAAAGCATATTGCCAATTCTGCATTTTATTTCCTTCGAATTGATATAAAAGAACGTATATTTGAACATACCCTGGGCGTAATGCTTTCGAAATTTCCTTGAATGCTATACTGCTCTGAGGCAATCCCTCATTAACCACTTCATTAGCCTCACGCAGCAGTGAGTCTAATTTGTTTTTAATTGCCCTTAAAAGCAAAGATGAGTCCCAGGCTTGTTTGTTGCTGAGAACTTCAGTTAACACCTCGATTAATTTTTTCCCAACCTCTACATCTGCTGGAATTTCTTGCGTAGACTTCTCTTCTTGCGGCTTTTTTTTGTCATCGGGATTATTCATTGTGCCTTCTCACTACCACATAGTTTATTTTTTACTTAGAAGCTTCGTCCTCATCTTCCTCAGAAGGCGACTGGCTGGATCCGCCCAATCCCGGTGCTTTACTCGTGAGGGCTTGTCCTAAACCCAAGATCTTCTTAATGCTATTAACCAATCCTTTAACATTACGAATAGCATTTATAAGAATTTTATTAACATCCCTTAATTGACTTTTTTTCTCAGCTATCATCTTATCTTCAAAAGAACCTACCGCTCCTTTGGATTGTCCTTTTACCTCTATTACCTTAGTAACTAATTGCTCGGCTTTTTCTAATTCCTCCAAACTTTTAGAGCACAGTTCCTCTATTTCTCGCGCTCTATTATGATCTATTTGTAATGGCATTATTGTTACCGGTTTTTTTAGTTTTTTTAAACTAAATTATATTAAAATATTATAAAGGATATAAGTCCCGAAATTTATAACTCATATTTAAATAATTGGCAATTAAAATATCTTTCTTATAATAAATTATAACACTATATTATTAAGCAATTATTATGTCATAGAAACAGCCATTAATTATATATCGAGGTTTATAATTTTTCCAAAACAGCATACTTTAAATACTTTATAAAATAATTATTTTCGAGCAAAAGCTACTCTGTACCTCCAACGGTTAAATTATCAACTTTTAATGTAGGCTGCCCCACACCAACGGGAACGCTTTGACCTTCTTTACCACATGTCCCTGTACCCTCATCTAACGCCAAATTATTGCCTACCATAGAAATCTTTTGTAAAACCCTTGGACCATTTCCTACTAATGTAGCACCTTTAACTGGCTTAGTTATCCTGCCTTTTTCTATTAAATAAGCTTCACTAGTTGAAAAAACGAACTCTCCGGAAGTTATATCAACCTGTCCGCCGCTAAAATTCACCGCATAAAGACCGCGGTCAACAGAAGCGATAATTTCCTTTGGATCATGTTTTCCTGGAAGCATGTATGTATTAGTCATGCGCGGTAATGGAATACTAGCATACGATTCACGTCTCCCGTTACCAGTCAAAGCGGTTTTCATTAAGCGAGCATTAAGTTTGTCTTGCATAAAACCACGTAATATTCCCTTTTCAATTAATGTCGTGCAGTTTGTTTTTGTACCTTCATCATCTATATTTAACGACCCTCGCAAAGCGCCTTCTAAATTACCGTGATCTACAATTGTACAAACATCACTTGCAACCTTTTCACCAATTTTATTTGCATAAACGGAGGTACCTTTGCGAACAAAATCGCCTTCTAAGCCATGGCCAACAGCTTCATGTAAAAGAACAGCGGGCCAGCCTTTGCCTAATACAACCGGCATTTCCCCTGCGGGTGCCGGCGAGGCCTCCAAATTGACCAAAGCTAAGCGCACTGCTTCACGAGCATATTTTAAAGCTTGCTCATTTTCATAAAAAAAATCGTAGCCAGTTCTTCTGCCACCTCCCGCATAACCATGCTCATAACGGCCTTTCTCTTCTACAAACACGGTAACGTTTAATCTTATCAGCGGCCTTATATCAGCGGCTAATCCAGTGTCGCTTGCTAAAATTAAAACAACTTCATAGCTACCGGCAAGATTAGCAACCACCTGCTTCACCCGCGAATCTTGTTTACGCGCTGCAAAATCTATCGCCTTTAAAAGGGCGACTTTTTCATCATCAGTTATAGAACACAAAGGACTGTTATTTCCATATAGTGATTGTAAAGAAAATGGTTTTGATTTTTTCGGCAATACCCGTGATTTCTGTTCGCTGCCACTTTTTGCAATGCTCTGCGCAATGCGCGCAGTATCTAATAAAGTTTGCAAATTGACTTCATCAGAATAAGCAAAACCTGTTTTATCTTTACTTACTGATCTAATGCCAGCACCCTGATCTATGGAAAAACCACCTGATTTTATGATCCCATCTTCCAATTGCCAAGATTCTCCTTCTGTGTGCTGAAAATATAAATCAGCAAAATCTATCTTTGTACCTAATGCCTGATCTAAAATATCATCTAAATTTTCTTTAGTTATATCAGTATTAGTGAGTATAGTTTTATAAGCTATTTCCAGTGGTTTTATTTGCATAAGGATTTGATTTTTTAAATTAGCGATAGATTACATTTTTTGGACATTGGGATTTACCCAGCTTCCGGTAACTTTATAGACGTAAGATGCGACTTTTCCAACACTTTTGCTTATGATGACTTTATCTGCTAACCATGCTGCGGCACCAGTTATAGGTCCGCCAACAAATGTAGCTATAACTGGCAAACTCGAAGTAAAATTTGGAACAACCGTCAATAACATGTTAAAGTCTTTTGCTTTTAAACCAATTCTGCCGTTTACGTTTATTTTTGCAACAGAGCCATTTAATTCCGTGTCAGAAGTATAAATATTACCGTTGTCTAACTTATATGTTCCCATTAAAGTATCGAAAATAAACCCCTCTTTTACTAAATCACTAAAATCGAGAGCTAACCGCCTCGGTAAAGTCTGTAATCCTAATATATTAAGGACCCGCCCTATACCAACTTCAGCATTGGCGCTAGTACTTAAATTTACAATTCGGCCATCTTTAATTAAAAGAGATAAATTACCGCTGCTGCCAGATAAACCCGGATCATAAAATGCTCCAGGCCAAACCAAATAAAATTTAAGATTTCCGTCTCCTCCAACCAAACTTTCCGTCATACCCCAGCTTTTTAGTGCTTTACCAAAATCTTTACTGGTAAGTGTACCATCCAACATAGTTCGCGTTCCTTCACCTACTGTTCGCCATTTTCCGGATGACTCGATAATAAATGTCGGAGTAGTAACTTTTAACGATTTAATTGTTAAACCACTGTTTGCAATATCCGGCGCAGTTTCAAATTCTACTTGGCCCAGACTTTTGTCCCCGTAATGCAATTCTTTTGCAAAAAATTTAAGTGATGACATATCACTGGGTTTAAACAATGATGTTGTTTTTTCTTCCTGGTTCATATTCAGATATACTTTAGAAAAATTACAACTTAATGGCGACTTCGGATAACTATCAGGAAGCGCGATATTACCCGCTATTTTTTCGCTTTGAATTTGAACCTGCAATGCATTTCCTAAATAACCTCCCTTGATTTGCACAGGCTGTAACGTTTGACCAAATGCGCTTAGTTTATCGAAATTAAGATCGACTTTTCTAACCAAGCCTGCTTTATTCAGACCAACTTGTGATTTATGCAAAACGGAAGACCAACTATTCCAATCAAAATCAGAAATATGGCCGGAAATAAATAGGCCTTTGCCAGCAAAACCACTCGCACTTTCTTTACCAAAATGCAGCTCTCCAGACTTAAACTGCATTACATTATTAAGATATTGAAAAGATAATGCTGCATTTAATTTACCACCATAATTAACCAGCAGCTTAGGCTCCTGGCTTGCAAAGCTAAAATTGACATTTAAATTTTCCGCAGTTGATGCGGCCTTTTTCAAAGGTTCCGGCAATTGGACGTTTATTCCCAGCAAAGTGGAATTAACATTTAGATTATTTTTTTGTCTTTGTTCTCCATAGTAAAACTTAACGCTTGCGGCATAGTCAGTTTCGCCGGACAAAAAGTCACTTAATTTCATTTTCAAGCTTTTGTCGACGTCACTTATTGCTGCTTTACCTGTAAAATTAAATTCAGTTACTTTATTTTGCGACTCATCAAGTACAGTTGCGATATTGATTACAACCGGCCTTAAGAAAAGCTCTCCACGAAAATTTTCTGCAACCAAACTGTCTTGCGTAAACCGCACTACGCCCTGCAATTTATTTAGGCCTATATTCCACGAAGCAAGCTGTAATGAATTATCTTGTAGATCGACAACTCCATTGATTTGCGTTTTTAGCGTACTGCCCTTTGCGATTGGCATCAGCATTTTCAAACTCAACGCCATATTGCCACTTAATTTTATTCCGGAAAAATCCTCGCCTAAAATTTCCTTTAACGGGCTTTTGGCAATGTAATTAATTCCATAAGAAGAATCGCTTTGCACTTTACCATCTACTTTTAAAATAGCATTGGCTAAGTCAGGAATCACAGCATTCGCATAGCTTACAGGAGCGCCCATAATATTTGCGGAATTGACTTTAACCTGCATTGATCTTTCTTTAAACAACAAGTTTCCATTAACTCGATGCATAATGGGCCAATCAGCAAAGTAATTGAATTCTATGTCATGAACAGCAGTATCTATCAAAAATGTTCCATTACCATTATCAAATGGAAAATCGCTTAATCGGCCTTTTAAAACAAATTTTCCAGAAATTCCCTGGCCCCCTAAAAATGCTTTATCAAGCCACCCAATTAAATCCTTATCCATAATTTTTGCTGGATAGTACAATTTAGCATTTTCTATATGATGTCCTTCAAACATTGCCTCTATATCAACGGCTGGACTTTGGCCAACGACAAAGGGAAGCGATAGCTTTCCGGATCCTCGAATATTTAGTTCATTGTTGCTTACATTGGTATTTGAAAAAGAAATTTCCCATGATTTATCCGATTTATGCCAGTCCACCGCCCCTTCCGTTTTATCAATTTTAAGCGGCTGAAGAAACAGATTTTCTAAGCTTAGATTGCATTGCTGCATGTTGAAATTCAATCTTCCTTCAAAGGGAATTAAAAAAGCAAAACCTTCACTATAATCGCCATTAAACTTAAAATTAAAATTCGAAATATCCACATTACCAAAAATAGACAAAGGCTTACGCTCTATGAGGTTGCCCCTAAATTTAAGGTTAAATGCAAACGTCGTATTTACTTCCTCATGTGATAAAACACCATTTGTTCTTAATTTACGATAGTAAATTTCGTTATCCAAATCGAAATTGAAATTAGTAAAGCCGAATACATTCCCTTTCTCGCTTTTAAATGTCAATCTGGAATCTTTTATTATTATTCTTCCTTGCGAAATAAGGTGCAGCATTTTATTTTGCAGGCTTTTATTTTGTTCGCTTGCTTCCTCGCTAAAGGTTACTCCATTGACATCAAATGCATTGTCTGTCTTCTTAACAATATCAAGGTTTGTATCTTTAACTAATAAAAAACCTGGCTCAAATTGCCAATGAAATAAGCTCGCCAACAAATCAAGGCCTACGTTCAATTGCCCCATTCGAAGCCAAGCCGCATTCGTTTGCGGATCGTCTACTTCGAGGTTGGTAAACTTTATAACAGGTACAATTCCGTGAATACCAAGAGCTA
>PLMI01000125.1 GCA_003142435.1 Coxiellaceae bacterium
TAATTCTGGCCACTTATGGAGTATGGCAACAAGGAATCCAAAATATATATCTGCAGTTATTGCTAGCTATTTTTACTGCTGTTGCAGTTGATGTAATTATATCTTACATAAAAAAGAAGCAATTAATTTTTCCTTCGAGTGCGTTTATCACTGGTATTATCATTGCAATGGTTCTTAGCCCAAATATATATTGGTATATACCAGTTATTGCGGCAGCTATTGCCATTTTACAAAAACACATAATTCGGTTTCCACATAACAAACCAGCTTTCAATCCTGCAGCATTTGGATTATTGGCTGTTATTCTGTTATTTCATACCGGCATTAGTTGGTGGGGACAAAGTATTTGGTGGTTGATTATTGCATTTGGCTTATTCATTTCTTATAAAACAAAAAAACTTATAATTCCGATTATTTTTATCATTTCTTGTGCAATTATTTTTACTTTAGGAAATTATTTAACTTTTAAAATATGGAACAATCCTTTTATATATGTAAATTTCTTCTTTGTTTTTGTAATGTTGATTGAACCCAAAACCAGTCCTTATGCAAAAAAAGAGCAATATATTTATTCTATATCGGCAGCAATCTTAAGTTATTTATTTTTCTTAATTGCTCCAATGTACGACTATTCAATTTTTGCTCTCGTTACGACGAATTTATTAATGTGCATAATTTCTTATGCCGTTTCTCAGAAAATGAAAATCTGATTTTCTAATGTCTGGCGCTCCCTAGGGGCTCGAACCCCTGTTTTCGCCGTGAGAATATATGAACTAGACTTTCCTGTACTTATTTATTTTACAGCAATAATTTCAATATACTGGTTTAAAATAACAATAGTCAATGCGCTCAATTTATCGTTCTTTGCAATCATTTCAACAGTTCCCAGTTATCTTTAAAGCTTTCCATTAGAAATATCAAAAAACCGCTCAAAGAAGCGTGTCAATTTATCCAAAACACTCTCGCGTTTTTTGGAACGCTCACCAGTCGGAGAAAAGCGGGATACAGGCGGTAAAATCTTAGTAATAGCAGTACCGGTTGTCACTACACTACCGTCACGGAAAGCGTTTTTTACAAATGTATAGGTTGCATCATGATCAAGGTTTTCGTTGATAATAATTTTTTCAAGCTCTTCAATTTTTTTCTTGTACACAAATTTCTGCCAATCGTCATCGACCACTGAATGGATGTCAAGTGAAGTGATGAACTGGTTGATGAGATCTTTTTTGTTTCGTAATTCAACGCTGGAATCTATCGCTTTGTTGATATCAACCAAAATTTCACGGTTCTTGTTGTGATCTTCGTGATATCTCTTGATAAGCCCTAACACGAAATCAATATTTATTTCTACCTGCTTGATGAGCTCCATCTCAAACACTAGATCATCGTTAATATTTTCTTGATCAACCTCCGCACCCTTGCGAAATTCATTGTAGAGGTCAATGTATGCACTGTGATAATCCTGAACATCGCGCTCGGTTAGAATCTCGTTGCCAGCAAACTCGTCAAAGGTTGTCAAAATATTGCGCACTCGCAAAATCCCGCTATAAAGCCTGATAAAATCTTTTTGATTTTGCTCGCCTATAATTCGCTGCCCAACCGGGAATTTTTCCAAGAGTTCTGCCACCAGGCTGGCATACCCGCGCACTTCCTTGTCGCCGTCTTTATAGCCGTTGTAATACTCCTCGTATGCCTTAAGAAGCACAATACCGCCCGCCTCTTTATCACCAAAGAGCGCGATGGATTCATTAGTTGCTTTTTCCAGATTGCGGAAACAGACAATATTTCCAAAAGTTTTTACACTATTCAAAATACGATTCGTACGCGAAAACGCCTGCAAAAGACCATGTAATCGCAGGTTTTTATCTATCCATAGCGTATTGAGCGTCGTTGCGTCAAAACCGGTCAAAAACATATTGACCACAATGAGAATATCTATCTCGCGGTTTTTTACTCTCAAACTGACATCTTTATAGTAATTCTGAAACTTATCCGATGAAGTATCGTAGGATGTTCCAAACATCGTATTGTAATCAGCGATAGCGTTATCAAGAAAATCGCGGGAGCTCACATCGAGTCCACTCGTATCCTCGGAGTTTTCGTCAATCATTCCATCGGCATCTTCNNCTCATCATTTACGCCAAAGCTATAAATCGTTGCGACCTTGAGCCGTTTGTCGCTCGGCACACCCTCAAGCTGTTTTTTAAACTCGGCATAATATTTTTTTGCTGCATCAATAGATGAAACGGCAAAAATAGAGTTAAACCCAGCTAATCGTCGATCTTTCAGCTTATAAAAACTATTGCGTTTGGTCTTTTGGTCAAAATGCTCGCGAATGTAGCCAACGATATTTGCCAAGCGTTTCGGCTCAACAAGTGCTTTTTCGCGATCGATATCACTGACTTTCTTGTCTTCAATATTTTCAGCCTCATGAAAGGTAGAAATATAATCAACTTTAAACGGCAAAACATTTTTATCAGCGATCGCGTCCACAATGGTATAGGTGTGCAATTTTTCGCCAAAAGCTTGCTCGGTGGTTTTCAAATCCGGTCGTCCGCCAGCACTAGCATTAACTGCAAAAATAGGTGTACCGGTAAAGCCAAACAAATGGTAATTCTTGAATGTTTTGGTGATCGCGGCGTGCATATCGCCAAACTGTGAACGGTGGCATTCGTCAAAGATCAGCACCACATGATCAGCAAAAATAGTATGCCCGGTATTGCGTCCAAT
>PLMI01000029.1 GCA_003142435.1 Coxiellaceae bacterium
TATCAGTTGCTTCATAAAATGGATCAGCCTTGGCCGAATTGCCCTTTTGTAAAGACTAAAATTGATAAAAAATCTCATCTCGAAGAAGTAGATGATCCAAAAATTGGCGTCCCTTTACAGGTAAGCATCTCACCTATTTTTGATGAAAAAGAAGAACTCCAGGGTTCTGTCCACATCGCCAAAAACATCACTGAGCACAAACAGGCTGAAAAGATGGAAAGAGCTCAGGTGATTGCCGAAGCCTCCAACNNTCCAACCGCGCCAAATCCGAATTCCTGGCTAATATGTCGCATGCACTTCGAACACCGCTTAATTCTATTAATGGTTTCTCGGATGTTTTGTACGAAGAAACATTTGGACCATTGAATGAAAAACAAAAAAATTATGTTAACTATATTCTAACTAGCGGGAAGCACCTTCTCTTACTGATAAATCAGATTCTTGATATGGCAAAAGTTGAATCCGGAAAGATGAAACTGGCATTATCCAGCTTACCGATGAAAAGCCTACTAAATGATATTTCAATTTTAATGGCGGATATGGTTAGTAAAAAGAAGATCGAACTGTCGCTGGAAATTGCCGAAGATCTGCCGAATATTGAAGCAGATGAGCTTAAGGTAAAAGAGATACTTTACAACCTGCTTTCTAACGCAATTAATTTTACTCCCGAGGGCGGTAAAATTGGTCTGCGGGCGAAGAAAGTTGATGCTGAAATAGCAATAGAAATTTGGGATACGGGGATCGGTATCGCACCGGAAAATTTAGAAAAAGTATTTGAAGGCTTTTTTCGTATCGATACCCCATATTCCAGGGTAACAGAGGGAACCGGACTAGGGTTACCACTCTCCAAAAAGATGGTTGAGCTGCATGGCGGGAAATTTTCTGTCGAATCAGGGGGGCTAAATAAAGGCACTCAAGTCAAGTTTACTTTGCCTATTATATCCAAGAAGGAGGTATGAGAAATAAAGCTTCAGCGGGTCGAAAGCTCCGCAAGTGCAGTAAAGATGAGTTCTGCTTCACTCATATGATCACGTAAATTTTGGCTTTTCAAGCCTTTCAATTTTTTATGCTCTGTTACTGAAAGATCACTCCATTCTTCATGAATTATATTGGTTAAAATGGCAAACTCATCGCCTTCTTTTACTTCATGTGTACTCCAATAATCAGTAAGTTTGTTTCTGGTCTCTTGCCCCATCATTCTTTGCTGAATCCATTTATCACTTCGTCCTTGCTTTTGCCAATACTCACGAGAGCGGTTCAGCGCTTTTTCCGGATCAACCATTTCCTGCATACGCTCATATCCAACTTTTGCCAGCCAAAGCTTAATTGGCTCAGCTTTTTTGCTTGGTATTGACTGAATTAAACGCAAAATTGTTTCTACATTAGCAACGTCGGTTTTGTAAAATTTACCGTCGGCAGACTGTAATTTCAGTTTGTCACATTTTGTGACAATCTCACTTCCTTCTTTTTTAAGACGATTTTTTAGAGTAGTCCAATAACTTTGAGCTTTTTTAAAATCGTGTTGCTCGATAAGTACGACCACAATATCGATAACCGAAAAATACCATGTTTCATTTGTTTCGTCATAGACACGGCGAATTTTAAAATTTTCAAAAATAGCAAGTGAGGAGTTGTTTTTCATAGAGTTATCCAAATAATTACTAAATTTATCAAAGACTAGTACAACTGCCTTAGAATATCAATACTGTATTTTTAGCTAATCTAACCTGAATTCGACATAATTATTTTGCTCTTACAGAGCTTTTAATTTTGCGATCTCATTTCACCCGGGGCTGCAAACGCGAAAAAATCGTCTGGAACGATTTTTAATTGCGATTTCCGCAAGCCCGCGAGGGCAAAGTGCAGGATTGCACTTTGTAAAAACACGCGTTTTTGCCCTGGGCTGGAAAAAATATTTAGGCTGCTTCGCAGCTTTTATTGTGCCGCATAAAACGCGGCTATTTATTTTTTTATTTTATTTCAATATATTGTTAAATGCTTATGTCGAATTCAGGTTATTTTAGATAAAATACCTTACAACACTAAAATATTTTTCGAGTAAATTTGTCAAAATACTTTTCTTGATCAACATCAACGTCAATCTAACGATTACTTTAACTTTTTTGATTTATTCGTCGGCAAATAATTTTTCTTAGTCGTTACCGGACGACCGCTTTTTGTTTCAAGCTCATGCCTTGCGTTGCCGGCAATTTTTCCACCCTCCTTGGCACAATCGAGGTTTTCATTAAATCCATTTGCGTCTTTATTTCTAAGGTGATTTCTGTGGTTGATGCTTCGCCAAGCATAGAAAAGATCAGCTCCAAATCGGTCATGTGATCGCGCAGATTTTCGTGGTTGAGTCCTTTGTGTTTTTGATATTCACTTGGCGTCATACCAAAAGTAGCTTTTGAAATTTCAGCTGTGAGGATGGCATATTCTTTTGCTTCACCAACACCGCGATTTCTCCATTCGTCAGTAAGTTCTTCGCGAATATTTATGCCACGCATACGCTTTTCAATCCAAGCATCGCTATAGCCTTTGGCTTTGTAGATAGCTCGCGTACGCCTACTCGCAAGTTCAGGGTCATCAATTTCCTGTACACGTTCGTAGCCAACTTTAGCTAGCCAGCGCTTGAATGGCTCAGCCTTGGGTGATGAAATGGATTGGATAATTCTAAAAATCCCTTCAGTGTTTGCGCAATTAAGTTTTTGTTTACCGCCTCCCGTAAGGATCTCAAGGGGGGTGACAATTTGTCCCCACCCTTTGGATAGTTCGTCGTCACGACTACGCATTTTTTGAATATAACTCTTTACATCCTTGCTATCTGAAAGTGCTTCTACAACATCATTGACAACAAACCACCACTCATTGTTGTATATTATTCGCCGAATATTTTTTTCCTGAAAAACAACAAGATGTTGAATTTCAGTGACAGAATTTTCTTTTTCCATAACGCATCTCGAGATTTTTAGGATTGATAAAAATTGTAATAATAACTCAGCAAATTACTCATTATACTTTTATACTATTTGGTTATGGGATAATATACAATACCGTGTTTTGGGAAAAATTACTCATGCATATGCTACCAGTTGTCAAGGTCAGTCGCCGTAAAAGGGGGCGAATCTGGACTTAAGACATAATAAGAGAGGTACAGTTAAACCTGATCGCTTGTGGTAGGTATGGTATGGCTCAAATCCAGATTTGCCCCCTCAGCTCATTCCTTCCTTTGACTATCCAAACTCTGCTTTAACAAGCTCACTCCAAGTTTCCGCCAAATAAACAAATGGTTTAATATTCCTGCAATTATCTTCAAAAGCCCACCATACCGATAAAACCACCACTATCAAAAAAAATTTCCCAAAATTTCCCAAAAAACATGCAATAAAAAACTTCAATATAATAAATATGTTATGAAATAATGGTAAGAATTACAACATTATTATGCCATAAGTCAATACCTGGACCCTTGTTCACCTGGACCCCTCAGCCCTCTACGTAATTTTCACGGATGTTGATTTTCTGATAAAGTGTTTATAATTTAGTGAGAGTACCAAAAATTTAATATGGGGAAATATATGCTCCAAAAATCAAACGGCATTGATCCTTATGCTCAACTTAAAAAAAATGTAGCAAATGAATGGGTAAATGATGTGGCAGAAATATGCGCTCCATTATCCAGCAATTTTCCTTTGGGTTATTTTAGTTATGTGCGCATGTACAAAGACAGTTCTACTTTGTGGCTATATAATAATCGTAAATGGATAGATTATTATACGAAAGAAAACCATCCTTTATTAGTTAATCCAGCTGAATGTCAAACTGGGCTGTATCTTTGGGATTCAACTATGTGTCACAAAGCACTTAGAGATGGAGCTGCAAATTTCAATCTTCACAATGGCATGTTCGCAGCTAAATATTTTGATGATTTTATAGAAACTATAGAATTCGCTTCATCTTCGCCAGACTATTATCCCATAGAATTTTGCTGTAACAAGAAAGATGAATTAAACAATTTTTATTTCTATTTCAAACAAAAAGCTGCAGACCTTATAAAAAAGGCAGATAAAGATCGTTTGTTGCTACCATCTGCATTACTCAAAACAAAAGTTTGTCAACAAAACTGTTTTGATTCAAATGAGGTTTTTAACGCTAAGAAGATACCGATGCTAATTAACAGTGTCGAAGTATCATTTTCGCCTCGTGAATTTGAGGTGTTATCTTTATTGGCGGAAGGTTACGCCATGAAACAGGTCGCGAAATCTTTGAATATTTCCGTGCGTACTGCTGAAACTCATTTACAACATACCAAGTCCAAAAGCCAATCTTTCACGACAATGCAATTAATTAATGCATTTAGGAATAATTTGTTCTTGTAGCTTTTTTCGTCTACCACAACGTCTTCAAGAACATTTCGCGAAAATTAAGAAAGAGATTTTTGTAATAGGTATCCAACGTTCATTATTAAATACACAAGATTTTAATGATGCGAATAAACTCAAATCGCTCTACCATTTAAAATATCTAAATACTTTTTATAAACATAAACTTTATTGCGTTCTCTGCCAGTAATTTCCCGCACAATTTTCAGTTCTTCTAAATATTGTATCGACTTGGTTACTGTTGGAATCGTTATATTGCAGTGCTTGGCGATTTTTCCAATATCGGTAATTGAATGTTTCTCTAAATAGTGGTGAACAATTAAGGCAGAAGCAGCTGGTCTGCCTAAGCTCTCTATTTTTTGGCGATCTTTAGTAAATAATTGCAAAATATTTTTTGCTGTTTCTATTGCTTGACCAGCCGTTTCGGTCACGCCTTCAAGAAAAAATTTAATCCAGGATTCCCAATCGCCAGTTTCTCGAACTGATTGTAAGTAATTGTAGTATTGCTGACGATGGGTTTTAAAATACAAACTCAAATAAAGTAATGGTTTATTTAGCAACCCATCGGCACATAACATAAGAGTAATAAGCAATCTGCCTAAACGACCATTGCCATCCAGAAAAGGATGAATGGTTTCAAATTGAACATGTACCAAAGCCGCTTTGATTAAAGTAGGTAAACAGTTTTTCTCATCATGTAAAAAATGCTCAAGGTCGCCTAACAATTGCATGATTTTTTCTGGCGGCGGTGGAACAAATTTTGCATTACCTGGTCGCGTGCCACCAATCCAATTTTGTGAACGGCGAAACTCGCCTGGTTGTTTTACGTTGCCTCTACCTTTACGCAACAAAACACTATGAATTTCTTTAAACAGTCTTAAGCACAGCGGAAAACCTTCTTTTAATCGCTTTAACCCGTATTCCAGCGCTGCGACATAATTAGATACTTCTATTACGTCATGTTCGGGAACCCCTGGTATTCCTTCGTTTTCGAACATCAGCAAATCTGCTAGCGAAGATTGTGTTCCTTCGATTTGTGAGGAAAGTACGGCTTCTTTACGAATATACATGTAGAGAAACAAATCTGTATCTGGTAATAGATTGCTCATACCATCCAACCGGCCAATGGCAATATTGGCTCGGTCCAACAAAGGATAAATTTGCGCTAGTTGTAGTTCTGGCTTTGGAGGCAATGGTTTTGGAATATAAGTTTTATAGACCTCATCCACAGTCGAAGATTTTAAATAATAACCAATTCTTTCTTTGACATTCATAATTTAACCGTTATTAAATGAAAATAGAGAATCTTTTAATTACGAACATAATAACTAAAAAAACTTTAATTAGCAATTTTCAATTAAACAAAAAACCTGTTTCCTTTAATTAGAAATTACGCGACAATAAATTGAATATAAACAAATTTCGCAAGTATTTGATTTTATTACATTTTTTTATTGCATGGATAGTACATTCTAACGTAACATTTCACACAGCGCTCATCACTTTGCAAGTTTTGCTTTGCTAATTTATCCAAGGCTTCGTTGATTTCACTGTCAGTGTGGTTTCTTATTTTAAGTTTTTGCATTAATTAAAATCGGGAATGTTCCCGCCACGCAAGTAAATTTAATGCAACATCGGTAATGCTTCTTTGTTTTTTCATGCAGATAAATTTATCACAAATATTTCCGGGTTTACCTATTGTAATAATGTAAGTTACGGTGAGCATTGATGGGCGGACAAAATCCATTGGACAATAACAATAGTAATTTTATCATTTTTTTATTGCAATAAGTGCTGAGAGAGACGATACAGCTGCTGTACTTTCTTGCTTAAAATGAGTTATTCCTGAAATTATGCGTGCTTTTACAGTGTTAATAATTGCTGAAACTGCTGACAATTCTAGCTTTAAATTAGATAATAATACTTCATTTTTTACTGAAAACTCTTTCATGAAAATGTTTCTTGTTGGAGAAGCATCTTTACAAATTGAGTGTATAAATAATTCTATTCCTTTGGAATCAAGTATTTTTCCCAATCCATAAAGTTGCCTCATTTCATTAGAGTCTGCATCACATAATGGTTCGGGAATTAGTAGCCATTGCCTAGGATTATAAAGACCATAAAATGATTGATATACTATAAAATTAGTAGCTACAATGCCTTGTTGTTTTAGTTCACCAAATTTTTCAATAACTAATTCATGTGCACCAAATATCCCTATATAAAAAACTAAATGATCTTCTGGTCTTGATAATGGCGAAAGTAAAGATTGGAATTTAGTTCTACTCATTTCGGTATTTTGATAAATTTCAGCACAAGAGCCAATTCCGTTTTCAGGTTTAAATTGTCTTAAACCCTCGTCCACGCTTTTCTCAAGAAATAGTTGCAGCAACGCTCGTGCTGTTGACAGGCAGCATGTATTTGCTTGCTTTGGCGGTGACACAAATGGATAGGGATCACGCCTGATAATTTGCTCAGTCGCATAAACAAGGTCAGATAAATAGGATGGTGTAAACATAAGCAATGACATAAAAGTTAAGTGCTGTTGAGTATTAATGGTTTGTTTTTAGCGCTAATCCGTCAGTACTACTATTGGTATTACTAAAAAATGTTTAATCCTGTGTCTTGTTAGATTTTAATAATTTCTTTACCTCACGATCAAAGTCAGATTCGATCAGTTGATTTTTCCCATGTGGTCAGACCCATAAATGGTTTTTTTCTGTCTGCTTTTGTATAAATTATTTCAGCCGTAGTTTTACCTGCGATAGCAAAATGAAATTTGTTTTGCACCATAGCATAAAAATTTTTAGTTATATCGCTTTTAGGATCATAGTCTATGCTGCATTCTGCAAAAATATCGGTGATTTGTTGATAAATTCTTCGTTCGCTGGCGCGAATTGAGCGGATCCTTTCAAGAAGTTCCTTAAAATAATCAACGCCAAAGAATCTGCCATTCTTTAATCCCTCATCATTAAGAGCAAAACCTTTGATAATGTAATCTTTTAAAATCTTTGTTGCCCATATACGAAACTGAGTGGCTTTACTGCTATTGACTCTGTATCCCACAGCTATAATTGCATCAAGATTATAAAATCTTACTTGCTGTACTTGCGTTTTTCCTTTAATAGCACCGTGCTTAGTGGTATGTTCCAAAATGGAACTAACCTTGATTTCCTCTAATTCCCCCTCCGCAAATATGTTTATTAAATGCTTAGTAATCGCTGGTCTTTGTACTCCAAAAAGTTCAGCGATGCGGTCTTGAGTAAGCCACAAATTTTCATTGTGCAAAAAAACCTCAACCTTTACCTCTCCACTTGGCGCCGTATAGAGAAGAAATTCTGTAATTTGGTCTTTTACAGTGATTGATTTGCTGTCATTTTTCATATAGTTAGCCATTTTAACTTAATCATTAACATATATAACACGTGTCAATAAAAAAAACTATACCGTACATCGCCAACATCCCATGTTTCGGCAACTGATTTTTTGTCGTCTTTGTTTAAAAAGGGGCGATTGTCTATTGCTTTTCTGAATTTCATATTCTCTCCTTTAAATAGATGCAAATAATTTTATAAGCTTTTATCAGCTGAGTAAATTTTATCATTGCATGATTTATAGTAGTAAAATATTGAGATTCTGGCGCAAGAAAAATATACACTGTTTTGGATTTTGTTTAATGATGATTAAGAGAAAAGTCCTCCGTCGCCGGATAGATTGTGCTTTCTATTTAGAAAAAAACTTGGCTTGCCATCCGTAGCTTTCACCGATATTTGATGAGGCTCTGGAGGACACCATCCTTCGCTATAAACTTAAAAACCATTAAGTTTATAGCGACGGCGGGAATTGAATTGGCGATGTAAGGCATTGAATTATCGTGAGTTTTTAGCAAGCAGCTTAAGGCGGTACTGCTATTGGTACTACTAAAAATTGATGTTACTAAAAAATATTCTTATGATAGTGCGCAAATCAAACTTATCAGACTTATTTTTTCGATTTATCATCCTTTCTATGTGTAATTTTATGCGTAGCTTTTTCGAAATCACCCTCAGCTTGGTCTGTTTGCTGGATTCGTTTTCGGTTAAATTTTTCATAAATCTCTTCGGCAGCCTGTTTTGCTAGTTCATGAGAGACTTTCCCAGCGTGATTTAAAATATCGCGATCATTTAAACTCAAGAA
>PLMI01000049.1 GCA_003142435.1 Coxiellaceae bacterium
GTGAATACCAAGAGCTACTTTTTCAAATTTTACCGGTCGCTCAATTGCAGCTGAAAAAAATTGCTCAATTTGTTGCTGATGTTTTGCAATATATGGGTTTGCAGCGTAAATAAAAGACAGCGTAAATATTATGAAAATTATGACCGCTGTAAAAACCACTCCTAACCAATGTATAATTTTATTCATAACTATGTTCTATATTCATCGCAAACAGGATTTCAGTATATGGCACAAATAGACCCGAGCAGTTTGNNGCGGAAAACCAAAATGCGAAGGGTATATCATAATTTTCGAATTTTACTTACTACTTCACAAATATGCGCTACTGCAAAATCGATATCCTCATGAGTCGTAAACCGGCCGAAAGAAAAGCGGATGCTGTTAAAAGCAAGACCAATAGGAACGCCTAAGGCACGTAAAACGTATGAAGGTTCGCCGGAAATCGATTTACATGCAGAACCGCTTGAAGCTGCTAAATCTTTTAATCCAGAAAGAATGATTTCTCCTTTAACATTCGCGAAACTGACATTTACATTTCCCGCAATGCGCTTTTCCAGATTGCCGTTTATATAAATATCATCAAGCGAACTTATTCCCTGTATAAAACATTCTCGCAAATGCAAAATGCGCTCTTGCTCAATTGCCATTTCATTTTTCGCTATTTTAAACGCTTCTCCCATGCCGGCTATTTGATGTGTTGCTAAAGTACCGGAACGAAAACTATATTCCTGCTCACCGCCATGCATCAAAGGCTCAAGATGAATTCGTGGTTTTTGTCTCACAAACAAAGCTCCAATGCCTTTGGGCCCGTAAACTTTATGCCCAGAAAAAGACATGAGATCTATTGGCGCATTTTTTAAATCAATGGGAATTTTTCCTGCGCTTTGCGCCGCATCAACGTGAAATAGAATTCCTTTTTCTTTTACCAATTTGCCGATCGCATCTATATCTTGAATTACGCCAATTTCATTGTTTACATGCATAATAGACACTAAAACAGTATCGTCACGCAAAGCGTCGACAAGTTTATTTAAATCCAATAACCCATCTTTTTCAGGAGTTAAGAAGGTAACCTCAAAGCCTTGTGACTCAAGATAAGAGCAAGTATCTAAAACTGATTTATGTTCAGTTTTACAAGTAACAATATGCTTTCCTTTGCGCTTATAAAATTGCCCCCCTCCTTTGATAGCTAAATTATTTGATTCCGTAGCACCTGATGTAAAAACTATCTCATGTGAGTCGGCGTTAACTAATGAGGCGATTTCCTCGCGCGCATTTTCCACAGCAGAGCGCGCAGCATATCCGTAAAAATGTTGTGATGATGGATTGCCGAAAATTCCGTCAAAATCAAGAAAGTTGCTCATTTTTTTTACAACCCGTTTATCAACCGGAGTTGTAGCCATGTAATCTAGGTAAATTGGTAAGCCCATAACTAAATTTTTATTTAAGATATTTTTTCTGTATTGCAGTTAAAATACCACGCAAGATATTCAATTCCAACTTTTCTAAGCGAGCTCGATTATATAGCCTTCGCAAACGCCGCATTAAATAAACTGACTTATCTATGCGTAGAAACCCAAGCTCAATTAAAACCTCCTCAAGGTGCTTATAAAACATTTCCATACTTGCCACATTTGCAACTTCATCACAATTTTCTATTGTTTCACTTTCACGTTGCTCTTTCTCATAAACGCCGCTTGCCATTTTGATTTCATAAGCGATTAACTGCACGGAAGCTGCAACGTTAAGCGAACTAAAATCTACATTAGATGGAATATTAACGTGATAGTGGCAAAGCTGCAATTCTTCATTGCTTAATCCATTATTTTCACGGCCAAAGACAACGGCAATTTCGCCTTTATCAGTTTCTGCGATAATTTTATTCGCTGCCTCCCGCGGCATAAGCAAAGGAGTTGGTAATGAACGAGCCCGAGCACTCGTGCCAAAAACCAGCCTGCAATTCGCTAAAGCATCTTCAAGTGTCGCCGTTATTTTCGCATTAGCCAGCAAGTCATCAGCTCCCGCAGCCCGTGCTGTTGCTGAAACATGAGGAAATATTTTAGGATTAACCAGGCAAAGGTTTGACAAATTCATGGTTTTCATTGCCCTTGCCACAGCCCCAATATTTCCAGGATGTGTTGTTTCGACTAATACAATTTTTATGTTATCTAACATTATAATAAACTAATGGTATAATATAATAAGCTTTTAAAAGATTATTATAGCACATCTTACTTATTCAATATTGCTAAAAATGAACTACAGACACATATATCACGCGGGCAGTTTCGCCGATGTTTTTAAGCATATTATTTTAATAATGTTAATTAAATCTTTGCACAAAAAAGATTCCCCTTTTTGCTACCTCGACACTCATGCCGGAAGTGGCCGTTACAATTTAACTTCAACTCCAGCTCAAAAAACTAAGGAGTATGAAAATGGTATCGGTAAAATAATAAAACACAAGGAAGCCCTCGTTGATAATATATGGTTACAAAATTACCTTGAGATTATCGCCAAAATCAATAATCAAACTGTAAGCTCTTTAAAAACTTCGCCCAAATTTTATCCGGGATCGCCATTAGTCGTACAACATTTGCTGCGCAAAAACGATCGAATGATTCTAATAGAACTTCATCCTGAAGATGTGAAAATTTTAAAAAACGAATTTAAAGATAACAAACAAATATCCGTTCATTTAAATGATGCGTATTTAGCGCTAAAAGCTTTTTTACCGCCCAAAGAAAAACGCGGTTTGATTTTCATTGATCCTCCTTTTGAACAAGTAAATGAATTCGAACAAATTCTTGAGGGATTGAAAAATGCATTAATGCGCTTTAAAAATGGAATTTACGTCATCTGGTATCCAATAAAAGAGCGAGCTCCTATAAAAAAATTTCATCAGGAATTAGAAAAAATATTAATCAACAATAAAATTGAAAACAAATCAATAATCGAATTAAAAATTCACAAAGAAGAAATTGCTGAACGATTAAACGGATGCGGAGTTGTGATTATTAATACTCCATGGAAATTTGAGAAAGATGTGCAGGGTGTTTTAGTAAAACTTCGCGAAATTTTGACTGCATGATGCATGCTTTCTCACTATCGCCCTTCGTTAAAATTAGGCAGTAGTATGCAATATTGCTAATCAATAGCGCTGTTGCTTATTAAATTATTAACTCATTTATAGCTAATAAAATTGCTACATATTATAGATCGAACAATCCGAACATGCAGCCGCGCCAGGCTCAATCTTTGTTCCTATGTCGAACTTCGGTAGATGTTGATAACTTCCTGATTCGTCTGATTTACCAAAACCAAAACGTGGTTCGAAACATGGTAAAGACCATAGCCCCTGCGATTTCCGATTCATAGATATAAACTTTAAAATCCACAATGCCCATTCTTCGCCCACTTTGGCACCAAATGGCCACTGATCTCTAACTGGAGTACCATAAAATGTTAGCGCGATTTCGTCTTTTTTGAACACTTTACCTTTCAATATTGCTTCTATGAACATTGCANNGCTTTCGAGTTTATAAAAAAGGCTATTCTCAGCACAGCCGTCAAATACTCCTATTTTGCGTCCTAGAACTATATTAGCTATACATGATTGAGACGATGTTGAATGACCATCACAGATTTGATCAACAAATGAACAATTTATTTCTGTTTTTGTTCGGCCCATCTCTTTAGCTAAGCTATTCAGTATTTCTATAACTTGTTTTAAAAAATTAGCTGCTTTTATTGTTTTGTCATCAGCAGGAATATCTTTATCAGAAGGCAGTGGTTGATTTTTTGATATATTTTCTAAGCATTTTAAACGCAATAAATGCCTTTTGACTTCTGGACATGCCAGAAGTAATGAAGCTTTTTGTTTATCCTCTTCAGGAAAACGGCGCAATGTTTTTATAAGGGAACCTCCATCTTCGGATATCACTTTTTTATTTAAAGCGTCTAACTCATTGAGTAATTTTAGCACATCAAGCCTATTTACTTTGGGGAATAATTTCAAGACAGCGTTTAATACGCTCACATTTGCTATTATTTCTGGTTTAAGGCAATTAATTTCTTTGAGTAATTTTAAAGCCTCTAGTCTGTTTTCTGTAGGAAACGATGATAAAATGTGAAATAAGCTCAAAAATGTTGTAATTATTATCCCTTTAAAAGCGCCAACTTCCTTGAGCAATTTTAAAGCTTCGAGCTTATTTTCGGCAAGTGGATACACAGATAATTCAAGTTTACCAAAATTGCTAATTTGCTCAGTGATTAAGAAATCTAGGAAATCCAAACGATTAAAACACACAAATACATCACGGAAACCAGGTGAGAAGTATTCTAATATTCTGGAGGGGATAACTAGGGGAAATTCTATTGATGCAAAAGAAATTAAAAATTTAATTCTTCTGTCAAGTACCGATCGGTCAAGGATTTGGCATAATTTTTTGCATATATCCAAATAATAGCCTAACGTTACTCGTATCGCGGGAATGTTAAACAATTTTTCTCTTTTTTGTTGTGGAATAATAGATAAGATTTCCAACTTTAAATATTTATCGATCCATAATAACCTATTATTTCCGTTAGACGATAAAATCTTTCCTTTTATTTCTGGTCCCAATTCATTTAAAGCCTGCAATAAATAAATATCACCTGCATATTCGCCACATACTTCTGGACTTCGTAATCCTTCAAGATTTGGCAAAATATAAACGCTTGGATCAGAAGGAAATTGAGCTTCTGGCGATTGGCTATCCCCATGCGATCTTAAATAAAGAGCGCGCAAGAATTTAAGCCCTGGCGAAAGCTTTGTGTAATGAGAGTACTTTTCTCTATTGGGATCTCCCCCAGGAAAGTTAAATCCGTTGTCGAAAAATTTAATTATTTCTGACAATAACTGACACTCTTCAGGCTCCCAATTTCGCGACGAGGTTGAAATTATATTACCAAATAAAAAACGTCCTAATATGTGCGGGAGTTTGTCCTCCCCAATTTCTGTTATATCTCTTGACGATGATATTGCTAATAATATTTTTCTTACTAATTCTAAAGGAAGTTTGATTTCATCTTTACAAGCAAGCAACCGCAGATACATATTTGCGCGCTCCTCGAATTTTCTTTCTTCCAATAAATAATTGTCATTGAAAAAATAGTTTTCAACGAAAGCTACGTCTTTATCAATATCAACTAAATATATGCCAAGTTGTTCGCGCAGAGCTCTTATGTCTTCTAAGTCGGGTATAATTTTTAAGCTATATGCTATAAAATTTCGATTACATAACTCCATTAAACGATTCAAAACGTTTAATCCAGGCGAACCCCAAAGTTTATATTGCAGGCCTTTGCAATGTTGGTAAATTCTTTCTACTTCACATAATCCTTCAGTAATGGCGCGAGCAGATATTTCCTCATGACTTGTTGGTGTCGCAGCGAAAAAATCACCTATGCGTTCTTTTAATATTTCCCTGGTTCTTAAAAATGCCCCTGTTTTTGCATCGTTTCCATCTGGTTTGCTAGTTAATATGATGTGCATTATTCGTACTTGCGGGATATCAAGAGGAGGATCTAATAAATTTAATTCATTAAGTACTGCATTTAATTTAGCAGCCGTGTCTTTATCCGAGGGATTGAGAAATTTTTTGGTTAAAGCTATTACTAGTTGAGCTTTAACTTCCTGTTTATGTCTTTCTAAGAATCTGGCAAAAATATCACTAAAGACTGTTTTCGTGTCTTCTATCCAGCCCCTTATTATTGAATATTGTTGTTGGGGATTATAATGAGCCAATAATGCTTTTTTAAGTGTTTGGAAAGCAACGTCTTTAAGAAATGAATCGATGTCCTCGACAAAACGCACGAGTTCATATTTTTCGGTTCCTTCTATTTGTACAGGATATACTCCATTTAAAGCGCCAATCACCTCATTGCGAGTTCCCGTATGACAAATATGAGGTTTTGATATTAAATATTTAAATGCTCCTATTGCTGTTGAAACTCTATGTATTCTATCTTGTTCCAGCTCTTGATCGCTTTTTTGACCACATGCTTTTTTGTAAAGGTCATTGTCCAGTAATGCGCAAAAAGTTAAGGCAAATACTTCTTTTAACGGAAAAGCTCTTTGAATATTTTGTTGGTCAGTAAAAGCGGTGGCCGCATCAAGTTGGTTAATATTTTCTTTGATTTTTGCTTCAATATAATCAGCAATCTCTTTGATTTCTTCATCCTTTATACCCAAAGCATCTTTATTAATTTCAACGAATGCTTTAAATGCAGCAATGTGCATTTCGATTACATTTTCTATTGCTTTTTGGTATTGATCGTCATTTTTGTATTTTTCTCGCTGTGGTAAATATTTTTTACTAAGTTCAAGTAAAAAACCGGCTCTGCTTCCACAAGCATTGCTATTCATTGTATTTTCAACGTTATTTATAAAGGCTCTTAACATTTTTTTTCCTAATTTATAAGTATTATATTCTTCGCTATTTGAGATATGTTTTAGGATTATAGTACATAAATATTAAGAAACTATTATTATTCGCCACATACATGACGCGAAAAAAGTCATGACAATTACAAGAAAATATTTTAAATAACAAGGGCAAAATCAACGTAACTTATTTATTTTAATAAATTTTTTGGATTTTATTGGACTTTATTGGCGTTGTTGAATAAATAGTAATTGGTAGGTATTGTCATTCCCGCGAAAGCGGGAATCTAGACTTTTGGTTTATGGATCCCCGACTGAATCTTTCGGGGATGACAAATAATTAAAGGTTTCGTACGTCAAAATGTATTTATTCAACAACGCCGCGAATAAAACATGTAATAAAAAAATGCAGTATAATCAAATACTTACAAAAAACATCAAAAAATATGCTCAATCTTCAAAAATTCCCAGCCTGGGGCAGTGCAAAAACCAACAACACAAATTAATTCATCTTCAAAATAAAGCAAAGGAATACGGTCGCGTTGCCATGGCGAAACTTGCCACTCCTGAAATAAGTTTTTTAGCGTGTGTGAGTGATTTCCCCGCCCTGAAATTTTGCATTTTTCGCCGCCCTGGCGAAAACGGACAGAGATATTACTCGTGTCAATTTTTTTTAGGTCTTGCAATTCAGATTTAACTTGCAGCGTTCCCAAATCTTCGGGCAGCTTTAGAGAATTCTGTAAATTCCATGGCAAAATAGTTGCAGTATCGAAATGGATTAAAGGTTTTTCCGCATAAAGGTTATTTTGAAAGCGGCGAACTTCTACACCATCCCAAGAAATTAATGGATTTTTATCTTCTGCCGCAGCTAAACTGATTTTTTGCACTTCACGCAATTTCTCGCGCGAAGGCAGCGATAGATTTAATGTCCTTATCCAATAACGAATTACATTACGCTGCCTTGCGCTATCAAGCTGCAGTAATTTTGCAACAGATAAAGTGCTTTGAACACTTCCCTGAACTTCTATTAAATCTTTGCTGGCAAAATAATCCAAAAGATCGCTTGCTTCTACAAAATTTTCTACAGACCTTCCTATAGTTTTTAAAACTTTTGGCCAACGATTTTTTATAATGGGAATCAATTTATGGCGAACGTAATTGCGATCCATCTGTAAATCTAAATTACTTTCATCTTCCGTCCACATTAAATTATTTTGCTGAGCAAATTTCAATATTTCCTCACGCGAAAAAGCCAAAAGCGGCCGAAGTAATTTTATTTCCGGCGAAAGAAAACTGGCAGGTGGAATAGCCGCCAAACCACGAGGGCCTGCTCCACGAAAAAGCTGTAACAATAAAGTTTCCGCCTGATCGTCTGCGTGATGAGCGGTAAGAAGCGAAGCTCCTTTGTGATTACCAATTATTTCATCAATAGCTCTATAGCGTAAATCACGCGCCAGAGCTTCTCTACTATGCTTTTTAGTAAATGCACCTTTGACATCGATTTTTTTTACAATGCAATCGATCTGCAATTGTTTACAAAATACAAGGCAATGGTTAGCCCAAACACTGGAATTTTCACTTAATCCATGATCAATGTGTATTGCTGCTATATTTATTTCCGGATGATCCAACTTTACAGCGGACAAAAGATAAAGGAGAACCTGTGAATCGACTCCACCGCTGTAAGCAATGTAAAAATCATTGCTCGAGGTTAATTCCTGTAAAATTTTATGTAAATTAAAACTGTTTAGCTGCAAATTTGACATTTTTTTATTTTTTCTTGTTATTCAACGGTAATACTTGCGAAATTTAAAAACTTTTTTGATGTTATTTTTTATTTTTTTCAATTTCGGCCATGGCACTTCTATGATGCTTACGGCATACAGCAAGATACCGGTCATTACCACCAATTTCAATTTGCGCACCTTCTTTTACTGCATTGCCATTTGCATCAACGCGCAAATTCATTGTGGCTTTTTTTCCGCAATGGCAAATGGTTTTTATCTCAACTATGTTATCGGCCAAAGCCAAAAGATAAGCGCTACCCTCAAAAGGTTCCCCAAGAAAATCTGTCCGCAAACCATAAGTTAAAACGGGGACATTAAAATCGTCAGTTATCTGTAATAACTGTAAAACTTGATGTTTTGTCAAAAATTGTGCCTCATCAAGCAACACACATTTGATGTTGTTATTTTTCTTAATTTCTCCCGCAACAAATTCATATAAATTGAAGTCAATTCCAAATGCAATGGCTCTGGCTTCGATTCCGATTCGTGAGGTGACTTTGCCTTCACCATACCTCGTATCAAATTTAGGCACAAACAGCAAAGTATCCATACCTCTTTCATTGTAGTTATATCCTGATTGGAGCATAACCGTGCTTTTGCCCGCATTCATCGCTGAATAATAAAAATGTAACTTGGCCAATTTCCTTCTCCTAATTCCTAATGATTTAAATTAAACTATTTCAACTGAATTTTAATACAACAGAAAACAAATGTATAAAAAAATAAATATTGTAATTTTCTCTTAGCCTTGACTTAGCTTTTTTGAGTAGTTTTGGATCATTCAAACAAAATGAGGTATAATTTTATAAATCGCAGTTGCAAAAAAACTGTCTCTACTCAATAAGTTAAACGATATAAAATTTAATTTCAAGGAATTAAAAATTATGAGCCTTAAAAAAGCAAAAACATTCAAGTTAATGGTTGCAACAGGATCTTTTTTTGTTGGTATTTTAATTTATGCTGCCACATCTGCGCAAACATTAAGTTCTGCGATGCCGCAGCCACCAACCACATCCGCTAATCCTGTAGAACAGCCAAAACCCCAATATTGCCCTCTTCCAGAGAAACTGATAAGAAATAAAGATATGCTTTGGGGCATTGATTCAAACTGGAAAAGCTTTACACCTTCTTTTACGGAAGAAATTGGAACATTTACCGGTGCCCAATGGACTGGAATTCACGTCGGTAAAATAATGTGCTTATATCAAGGTAAAAATTCTTTCGATTTTCCAATCTCACTAGAGCAGCGCGTAAGCAAATTATTCTTTGAGCCGGCAGGACAAAATTGGAATCTGCACGTTGAAGGATATATAATTTGCAAGTCAAGTAACGTATATGATTGTCCTTTTTTTGAAGAAAAAAAAGAAACCATTTCGCCAGGCGAAGCATATAAATCACTTCATTACACTGGCCCAAATGCACCAGTTCAAGACAATCGACAAAACCATTAATCATTTTTACGATAGATAACTAAAGTTAATTGGAGCCCAAAAGTGAAAGAACCCAATCCGGAAATAAAAGATGAGAGTAGTGCCACTGAAATTAAAACGCCTAATGAAAATAACAAAAAAATGCTAAGGTTTCTTAAGGCCGTTAATGTGCTTTTAGTCATATTGTTAATCCTGTTTGTAACAGGAACAATTGCAAAATTTATTCTGATACACAACCGCAATCACATGGCACAAAAACAAGAGGTTCCAACTAACTCAAAAGTTTCAATGCAAATACAAGAACTTGAAGAAGAAAATAAACAACTGGCAGCACAACTTGCAGAACAGCAAAATTCTATTCAAGCCATGCGACAAAATAATGCATTGTCTTTAGCAGAAGCTTACCAATTAGTAAGGACTGCAAATACATTGTTGCTAACTGAGGGTAATAGTAAAATCGTGGAGGAGTTGTTGTCACAAGCAATAAACAATATAAGCGGAATCAGCGCTTATGATTCAATAAAACGACAATTATCGCGAAATTTAATGGATTTACAAAAAAATTCTTTTTCAGCCACTGATGAAATAATTGTCAAACTAGATACCCTAATGGAAACAGTTGAAAATTTGCCGCAAATACCCAATCAATTTCAGGATTTTAATAAAAACAAACCAGCAGAGTCACAAAAAGATGAACAATCTAACACCGGGCTAATAGCAAATATAAAAAACGTTTTGCAAAAGGCTGTTATCATACAACCAAAAACTTTAGGCAGTCCGCAACTTCTTCCTGAGCAATTATTGGTAAATTTAAAACAAAATATTCAGTTCAAGCTTTTAAACGCAGAGTGGGCTGTTATGCACAGACAACAAGACCTTTACAGATCCTGCATAAAAGAGGTCAAAACCTGGATGGAGCACTACTTTGCCGAGAGCGTTTTACAAAGCAATAACATTTCGCAAACTTTAGCAGAACTTGAAAAAGTTGATCTTAATACAAACGCTACTGATCTTGCTCCAACAATTGAATTGATTAAATCAACATTGGCACAAAAAAATCCTACTTCTGTTAAGAATAACACAGCTGCGACAAACTAAAATCATAGAGCATTTTATTTATGAAAAAAATTATAATCTTCTTCTTGGTATTACTTTTTTCCGTCTGGTTAGGGCTAAAAATTTCGGGCATATCGGGATACGTTTTAATTTCTTATAAAGATTCAAACATTGCTGTAACAACCTGGTTTGCTGCAATCGTAATTATCCTTTCCTTTCTGTTATTTCACATAGTCCTGCGTTTGCTGTATTTAGCTTTCGTAATGCCAAAAAAAATACGGAAAGTATGGCGCAATTTTCGCATAAAAAGAATTTACCTTAAAACTGCCAAAGCTGTAACCTCAATAATAGAGGGCGATTACAATCATGCAGAAAAAAAATTACGCAAAATCGCGCGTAAAAAACAAAACAATATTGCAGCGCTCGACTACATTGCTGCAGCATTTGCGGCAAATAAGCGCGGAGATTTACAAAAATCTATTACATATTTAGATTTAGCTAACAAGGAACAGCCAGAGTCCGCTTTTTTAGCTGGCCTTGTAAAAGCGCAGTTTTT
>PLMI01000114.1 GCA_003142435.1 Coxiellaceae bacterium
AGGAACCATTCCATTAACGCCTCATGGTATCGAACATGGCAACTTTTAAATAATGGCTTCTAAACAGAGAAGTCTCACTTTAATATGTATACTCGTTATTCTAAAGTTGTCGTGTACAAAGGATTCGGGATTTCAGAGATTTTAAAAGTCTGCGGTTTATTTATTGGAGGGATGACGCCAAATCTTCCAGGAGTACTACCAATAACAACACTGTTGCCAAACAGACTATTGGCTATCAAATCAGCAGCTTGTGGCTTTGGGTGGGAAACATCGCTACTGGTATTAGATTCAATATCATGAGCGCCTTGGGTGCAAGGAGTTACTGGTGGTTTTTCCTTTTCCTGAGCAATATCAGGAAGCTTAAGTAAATCGTGTCCATCAAGAAATGTAAAACTACTTGGTGGTTCTTCTTTATCATCAAACAATCGTTCACCCTTAAAAGGCTGGGCAGATTTAAGTGGGGCAGACAATTCAGTCTCAACTTTAACGTCGATGCCAAACAAAGGTTCCATAGGTTTCGTTGCCATTGTTTTGGCTGGTTGTTGCGGAATTGTTGTTGCTTTTTCATCAAGATTAGCGGGCATTGTTTTTGCTTTAAAAAAAGGCATAATATGTGCAAAGCTATTTAAACCACTAATCACTGCGCTACTAAAACGTTTTGCGATTGAAGGTGCATGAGAAACCTGCTCGTCTTTTTGTTGCTGAACATCTCCTTCTACTTTTGTTTTCTCAACAGTTTCTTCTGTTTTAGTATTCTCTGTTTTTGGCGAAAAAGTTTTGAGTTCTTGAGCTTGAGGTTCAATTTCCTGCTTGCCAATATTTCGGATATCATCAACAGCATTTGTTAAGCCAGCTGAAGCATCCTTAAGAGCTATTGCCTTACTCGTAAGAGTAGTTGTCCATGAGACAGCCTTCCTGAGCATAGTAAACGCTACTTGAGTTTTATAAAAGGCTTCTGTCTTATCAATAATATTCGAAAAAAAATCACGAGCATCTGAAAAAAAATCTTTTACTTTATCAATAAAAGTATTAGTTGATGAGGTAATGCTAGCAGAAGCTGCCACTACCTGTGTTCCTGCTTGCAGAGCACTTTGTATACTAGAGGCGCCAGAAATTATATCAACAACGCTTAAAGCAAGAAAAGAACCGTTAACCACACTTTTTTTCATCTGTGCTGTTGATACTGGAATTTTATCGTAATAATGACGTCTTGCCCATTTATAAGCTTTTTCGCTTACTTTTATAATTCCAATAACTCCAAAAACTATGCCAACTACACCTAAAATAACTCCAGCAACTGTACCTAAAGCTGCCGCAGTAGCTGGAGCAAGTGGACCAGATGCGACGATGAGGCCAATAGCGGTAGCTCCAAAGAAAATACCAACACCGAGGTATTTTGAAACCTGGGCACTTCTTTTTAAAACACGTGCCGCTTTGATATCTAGGGGTAAATCTTTCATGGAAGTTTTTACTGTAGTAACATTTAGCTTCCCAGTTTTTTTATCTTTAACGAACTCAAAACCACTCCTCGTTTTATCATGATAATATGTCAAAGTATCCATCATTGATGCAAGAAAAACTTCAGCGGCTTTTTTTGCTTTCAATGCCTCTTCATCATTCAACGATTCTAATTTTTCCAATGCTTCCTGAAGCAACCCAACTTCACGCGCAAGCTCAATTGCCTTCCATTTTTTAAAACAAATGTTCTCAGTCTCACCATCTTCATTAAGAGGCTCATTTATGTCAGTAGATTCCGCAATTATTTTTTTAATATTACTGATGTGTTCAAATTCAGATTGCAGCTCTTTTTCGGATGATGTTTGATTATCAGCAATGATACTGGGCGCCATGATCCCAAAACACATCTGAAGCGCCATAAATTCTTTATTAAAACAAGTTGCTAATTTTTTTTGTTGTCCAATTCGAATTAGGGCTAATTTGTTTTTTGTGCCTTTAAAAAGAAAGTCTGGTGTCGCAGAAACTACTGCGCTAGTAATAAATGCGGGTACAGTACTAAAAAGGTTTTTCTTGACTACTTCATCTCTTTCATCATCTAACTGTTGAAATAATTTATCTGCTTTTTCTTTTGCCTTGGCAGCATCATCTACACCATAAATAGCACGCTCTGTGCTTTTAAGTGGCGCATTGAGTGTTGACAGGGCAATGCCTGACTCTTTAGGTTCGTCTGATAAGTAAGCAAAGGTTGGTAAACTCATAAAAACTCAAAAAATATTAGTATTTTTTTCTTCTTTTTATATTGTATTATTTTTTTCTTTTATTATTAGAAGTGTCTAGGAGTTATTATATAAATATAATGTTTTTTATCGTAACATATTGAAAAATAGCAAAAAATCAATGAACGAAATATTAAGAATGGTTCTTTAAACTTCGATATACCTCAAAAATCTTGAAGATTTGGGGAGAATTATTATATAACTATTAAATATTGGCTTAGGTTTAACAGTCGTGAGTGTTAAAAGTGTTGGGTACTTGGTTTTACTACGATATTGCAAGAATTCTGAATTCGCCTAGTCGTAGAAATTAAATTCAGGTAAAAACTTTAGGGCACGTTCAAAAATTCCCAGGCAATAGGAAATTGCAAGGCCGTAATTGGTAAGAGGAACGCCGATTTCATTACATTTCAAGATTCTATTTAGCATTAATCGCCTATTGAACATGCAAGCGCCGCAGTGAATAACTAATTTATATTCTGCTAAATTTTCGGGAAAATCCAAGCCTTGTACTATTGTAAAATCTAATTTGCCGCCAACTCTTTTTTCCAAAAGACGTGGAATTTTTTCGCGGCCAATGTCATCTTTTATCGGATGGTGTGAACAAGCTTCAGCAATTAAAATTTTATCTCCTGGTTTTAAATTGCCAATTGTTCTTGCTGCTTTTGCTTGAGAAATTAAATCGCCTTTAAAGCGCGCAAATAAAATAGAGAAGCTTGTTAGCAAAATATCTTTTGGTGTAATTGCATCAACTTCTTTAAAGCATTGCGAATCAGTAACGACAATTTTAGGTTTAATTTTCAACGTCCTTAATGCTGTCTGCAATTGATTTTGTTGTGTGACTAAACAATAAGCATTGCCATCCATTAAATCGCGGATTGCTTGTACTTGCGGCAAAATCAATCTTCCTTTTGGCGCCTCTTTATCTATCGGCGTAACCAGTATTGCATATTCTCCAGGATGGACAATGTCTTGTAAAATTGATGGCGCATTGACAAAGTCTTCCGGCGCTTGTTCAATTAAAGCTTGACGCAAATTCACGATATCAGAGTTTTCATAAGTCAAATGATGGGCAATATTTTTTTTTGCACTTTGAACTACATTTTTTGCGGAAAACATTACAACTGGTATTTTATTTGGGGCATCATTAAAACGTTGCAAAATTGTGAGATCAGGTACACAAATATCCGTCTTATTTAAAATTATGATGATTGGTATTTGGCGATTTAACAACTCCTGAAAGATTTGCTCTTCAAATTCTCCCCAGCAATTTGCTTCCGTTACGATTATGCCAAGATCGGTGCGATCAAAAACTCGTTTGGTTTTTTGAATTCGCAGTTCTCCTAAATCAGTTATATCGTCAATTCCTGCAGTATCAATGAAAATAACAGGTCCAAGCGGCAAAAACTCCATAGGTTTTTCGACAGGATCAGTCGTAGTTCCGGCATAATTGGAAACGATGGAAACTTCCTGGCGTGTAATAGCGTTTAAAATGCTGGATTTACCAACGTTTTGCCGGCCGAAGAGGGCGATGTGTAGACGAAAACTTTTTGGTGTAATTTGTTGCATAGCTAAATATATAAATCACGCTTGCCGGTTTTTATTTTCTCCAACATTTTTGTCAGTAAAGCGCCTTGTTTTTCTGGTATTTTACTTAATTCTTGAGTGATAAATTTTTCTCCGATGTTGCGAGTGTCTTGTGCCGCGTAATCGATTAAATACTCGGCAAACGTGAGGAGTGCATTTGGTTGACACATGTTTTTTATCTGGCCTGATTTAGCTAAATCCATAAAAGCTTTACCGGTTCGCTCTGAACGATAACATGCTGTGCAAAAGCTAGGTAAATAATTTAATGAAGTTATATCTTTTACTACTTCATCTAAAGATCGATGATCGCCTAATGAGAATTGACCAGCATTTTCATCATCTTTTGCGTAACCACCAGGATTTGTTTTACTTCCTGCAGATACTTGTGAAACGCCAAGAGCTAAGGCTTTGCAGCGTATTTCAGCTGATTCTCTTGTGGATAAAATTATTCCGGTATATGGAACGCTTAAACGTAAAATAGCAATGATTTTATAAAAATCGAAATCAGAAACTTTATGTGGAGGATTTGTTGCTATTTCTGATCCAATAGCGGGCTCTAATCTTGGAACGCTAATTGTGTGTGGGCCAATGCCAAATTTCGCATTTAAATAATTTACGTGTTGCAGTAAAGCAAGTATTTCAAAGCGCCAGTCGGCAAGGCCAAACAAAACGCCAATGCCAACATCGTCAATTCCTGCTTGAATAGCGCGTTCAATCGCAGAAAGGCGCCAGTCATAATCCATTTTCTTGCCGCCAACGTGTACATTTTTATAAGTTATTGGATCATAGGTTTCCTGAAATAATTGGTAAGTTCCGATATTGGCTGTTTTCAATCGTCTAAAATCATCAATTGATAAAGGCGCTATATTCGCGTTTAAGCGGCGAACTTCGCCTTTACTGCTTTTTACTTTGTAAATGTTTTCTATTGCCTTAATAACGTAATCCAGGTATTTGTCAGAATGCGATTCTCCTGCGACAACGAGGATTCTTTTGTGTCCCAGATCTACGAGGTTTTTTGTTTCGCTTGTAATTTCATCTTGAGTAAGAACGCGCCTGTTTACAGCCTTATTAGTAGCACGAAAAGCGCAGTATAAGCATTCGTTGCTGCACATGTTGGAAATGTAAAGAGGTGCAAATAGCACTATGCGATTGCCGTAAATTTCATTTTTAACTTGCGCTGCTGCAGTGAATAACTCATGAATTAATTCCGGATTTTTAATGGAAATAAGCGTTGCAACGTCTTCAAGGTTCAGGCCTTTTGCTTGTTTTGCTTTGACAAGAACTTCACGAATTTTTGCGGGATTTTCCGTTGAGTTTTCTAAGAGTTTATTTATTTGACTAAGGTCTATCATGTTATTTCTGGAATTTTATTCTATTTTTAACGTATAATTGTACCATGAATAGACAAAAAATAGAAAACTGGCTGCGCGAAGAAAACCCGAAAAGGCTTGAAGAATTATGGCAAATGGCAGATGCCGTAAGGCAAGAGAACGTTGGCAATGAAGTCCATTTGCGGGGACTTTTGGAAATATCGAATTATTGTGTGAGAAAATGCGCGTATTGTGGAATTAATGTGGATAATAATGCGATTTCTCGTTATCGCATGACGCGAGATGAGATTTTAGAGTGTGCGCAAAAAGCAGTAAGTTTTGGTTATGGAACTTTAGTAATACAGTCAGGCGAAGACTATGGATTAACTCGAGAATTTATTGCTGACATTGTTAATTACGTTAAAGATAAAACTCCTTTAGCTGTTACATTAAGTTTAGGCGAGCGATCGTTCGAAGATTTAAAGCATTGGCGTGCTTGTGGTGCTGACCGTTACTTATTGCGTTTTGAGACTTCTAATTCAGATCTTTATAAATTTATTCATCCGCCATTTTCTTCTGAAAATTTTCGGCGTGATCGCTTTGTTATTTTAAATGAGCTCAAACAATTAGGCTATGAAATTGGCAGCGGGGTAATGATTGGAATTCCGGGGCAAACTTTTGCAATGTTGGCAGAGGATATTTTACGCTTTTGCGAACTTGATTTAGATATGATCGGAGTTGGTCCATATATTTCGCACCCTGCAACAAGACTTGCGGCTTCATTAAAAAATGTTGCAGCCAATGAAGATCAAGTTCCAAATAGCGAAGAAATGACTTATAAAGTAGTGGCACTAAAACGC